>DATLSW010000248.1:0-5179 GCA_035533955.1 Ktedonobacteraceae bacterium
CAATAAATAACCTTTTCCTGTAGCTTGCCATTGTCCTCCCACCTTTCGGCTTGTTTGCTCGTCGAACTTTTTCGGTTCACCAGAGACGCCAGATACATGGATAGCTATTGTTGATCCTCTATCCGTTGCTCCAAAAACTTCGGTTTCTTTCTTTTTCACACTCTCTAGCCCTTTGGCGTCCGTTCCAACCATTCCTCCCACCAGCGCCCGTAGCCAATACCGCATCACGCCGCGAAATGATGGTGCGCGTAGCTCGGCTGTTTCCTGATCTGCTCCTGCCAGAAACAGCGGCGTGATTGTTTCTACGTCAAATATCACTTCTTGCATATGCTTGCTTTCCTATTCATAACTATGTCTGCTGTATATGCCGATGAAATCATACCATCTTCTTGTTCTGCTGGCGTCCGAAGTACTTCTGAAAAATATCAGAAATTGTTCCTAATTGTGCTTTTGCCAGGGGTTTTCCGTGTTTGCGCGTTGTGTGTCGTTCGTAGTATATCTGATGTTTTGGAGTAAAGCAGTGCTATAGGTAAAAAAGGCTACTCAAGCTCTTGTGTACTCTGGTGGCGCTGTAAAATACATAATGAGATTGATTTGGAGGGGTGCAGATAGGATGGGCCGGTTATTTCGCAACTACCTCTGACTTTTTCCATAGCCGTCTCTGATCCTATTTTGTCTGCTTGCGCTTACACTGATCAGTGAGAGTGACAGGCTTGTCGCGTACCGGATGAGATCACCTTTGGGGGGCAGCGCGAGCCTGTCAGCTTTTTTATCCGAAGACCTTCTTTGGCTGCCAGAGGGCGCGTTCCTCGTCCCACTCGGCGATGGCGATGAAGCGGTTGTCGGGAGCGTAGACGCGCGCCAGCGTGGGCGTGCTGTCGGTGCTATCGTCGGGAGCGGCCTCGAAGGGCATGCCGTGCAGGACGCGAGCGGCTGTTGGGTTGTCGAGCATGATGGCCGGATAGGCGCGCAGGGCGATATCGGGCGGGAAGATGTGCGCGTCGAGCGTGCCGCTATTCAGCGCGTCGGCGCACTCTTCGAGCGTCATGCTGTCGGCCAGGGTGAAGGGGCCGCTGCGCGTGCGTACTAAGCCACCGAGATACGCGCCGCAGCCTAGCAATTCGCCGAGGTCGAAGGCCAGCGAGCGGATATAGGTTCCCTTGCCGCACTCGACGGCCAGCGTGAGGCGCGGCGACTCCCAGGCGATGATCGTCAGCCGCGTGATGGTGATCGGGCGCGGTTCCAGCGTGATATCCTGACCGGCGCGCACGCGTTTGTAGGCCGGCTGCCCCTGTATCTTGATGGCCGAATAGAGCGGCGGCCTCTGCATCTGCGGGCCGAGGAAACGCGGCAACGCGCCCGCGATCTGCTCCAGCGTCAGGCTGGAGGCGTCTCCCGTGCGCACGACCTGGCCTTCGGTATCGTAGGTATCCGTTACCGCGCCGAAGACGATCACCGCCTCGTAGGCTTTGCCGCTTTCACTGAGATACTCCGCCACGCGCGTCGCCTGCCCGACGCACAGCGGCAGCACGCCGCTCGCCAGCGGATCGAGCGTCCCGGCGTGACCGACGCGCTTTTGCTTGAGCAGCCTGCGGATCGCCGTTGCCACGTCCTGCGAGGTCATGCCGATTGACTTGTTGATGTTGAGAATACCGTCCATTACGCCCCGCTCATCATGTGCTGCAAGTCATCGACGACTGACTGCATGGCTTCCTTGATCGGTAGCTTGATCGTCGCGCCAGCCGCGCGGGCATGGCCGCCGCCGCCGTAGTGCTGGCAAAATTGCGCCGCGTTGTAGGGCGCGGCGCAGCGCAGGCTCAGGCGCGTCGTCGCCGGATCACCGTAGTTCTTGAAGAAGGCCGCCACCTGCACGCCCTCGATATCGCGCAGTATGCCGGACAGGTTATCGTCCATGTCGGGGGTGGCTCCCACCGCTTGTAACGTCTCGTCCGTGGCGTGCGACCAGATCAGGCGATCGTCGCAGGCCGTGCGGGCGTTGTCGATTGCTAGCGCCTGCAAGCGTACTTGAGCGAGCGGGCGCGTGCGATAGATCGGCTGCACGACGGTTTCGGGAATGACGCCGTGGCGCATGAGCAGCGCGGCGGTCTCCAGCGTGCGCGGCGTGGTATTGGTGAACTGAAACGAACTGGTATCGGTGATAATTCCCGTGAGCAGGCACAGCGCGGCATCGCGGTTCAGCGGCAGCCCTGCCTGCTGCTGGAACAAGACCAGCAGTTCAGCCGTCGCGGACGCGCGCACATCGATAATATTGACCTGCCCGCAGCCGCCATTACTGATGTGGTGATCGATATTGAGAATGACGGCGTGATCCAGGAAGGTCTGGTGGCGCGTGTAGACGGGGCCAAAGCGCGACAGTTCGCTCGCGTCCAGGGCGATCACCAGGTCGAACTGCTCGTCGCCGAGCGTCTGTTGTACGCCCCTGATGCCGGGCAGAAAGGACAGATTGCGCGGCGGCGGATCGGCGCACACCACGCGGCACGTCTTATCGAGCGCGAGCAGTATGAAGGCCATGCCCAGCGCCGAGCCGATGCAGTCCCCGTCGGGATGCTCGTGCGCCAGCAGCGCGATATGCTGCGCGGGCCGGATCAAAGCCATGGCTTGTTCCACCAGCGCGGCATCAATCTGATCATGTAACCCTGATTCCACGCTTCACCTCCTATATTTGAGGATACAAAGATGAATTTTCCCAATTCACGCAATTGCGTGAATTGGGAAAATTCACTCTATACGGCTACGATCATTCCGCTTGTTCTTGCGCTTTTGCCTGATCTTCCTGCTCGACTTGCTGGATCAGGGCGAGAATTTGCGCGCCCTTTTCCAGCGAGTGATCGAGCTTGAAAACGATCTCCGGCATATAGCGCAGCGTGAGGCGACCGGCCAGCTCGTGACGCAGGAAGCTCGTCGCGTGCAGCAGCCCTTTCATCGTCTCCGCCTGCTCTTCGGGCGTTCCCATCACGCTGACGTAGATTTTCGCGTGGCGATAATCGCCGCTCACTTCTACGCGCGTGATGCTGGTGAAGCCGACGCGCGGGTCCTTTAAGCGCGTGCGCATCAGATCGCTCAACTCCACCGTGATCAGTTCGCCCAGCTTTTCTTGTCGATAGGTATTTGGCATGGTTATTACGCTCCAGGTAACACACGCTCTTTCGAGTACGCCTCGATAATATCGCCAACCTCAAAATCGCTGAACTCGTCGATCACGATACCGCACTCGTAGCCGTTGGTGACCTCGCGCACATCGTCCTTGCCCCTGCGCAGCGAAGAGATTTTGCTGTCAAGCACCTTCTCATTTTTGCGCGTGATACGCACCTGCGAGGAGCGTGTGAGCTTGCCGTCTGTGACGCGGCAACCGGCGATGACTGTGGTTTTGCCAGCTTTGAACATTTGCATGACTTCGGCGTGACCATCGATCACTTCGCGATAGGTTGGTTCCAACATGCCATTCAAAGCGGCCTGAATATCGTCGATCAGCTTATAAATGATGTTGTAGTAGCGAATATCCACGCGCTCTTTTTGTGCCAGGCGCTGCGCGGCCCCGTCGGCTTTGACGCTGAAGCCGATGATGATCGCGCCCGATGCCGCCGCCAGGTTGACATCCGTCTCGCTGATGTTACCGACGCCTTCGTGGATGAGGCGCACTTTCAGATGCTCGTCGCTCAGCTTGGTCAGGGCATTCTTGATGGCCTCTGCCGAGCCTTGCACATCGCACTTGAGAACAATGTTGAGTTCTTTGACATTGCCCTCTTGCATGTACAGGGTGTCAAGGCTGACCTGTCCCAACTTCAAGGTCTCGCCGCGGCGCTCCTCCGCGATCTTCTGCGCCATTTGCCGGGCCGTTTTCTCGTCGACGACGGCCTCGAGCAGATCGCCGGCATTGGGTACTTCGGGCAGGCCAAGAATGCCGACGGGCATACTCGGCGTCCCTTTCTGGATGCGCTTGCCGCGATCATTGAACATGGCGCGCACCTTGCCGGCGAGCGCGCCGACGACGATGTTGTCGCCCATCTTGAGCGTTCCCTGCTGCACCAGCACTGTCGCGATAGGGCCGGTATTTTTCTCCAGCTTCGCCTCGATGATGACGCCGGTCGCGAGACGATTCGGGTTGGCTTTGATGTCCTGGAGTTCGGCAACCAGCAAGATCATTTCCAACAATTCATCGATGCCTGTGCCGCGGCGCGCCGAAACCGGCACGCAGACCACATCTCCGCCGTACTCCTCGATCACGATGCCGATATCCGCCAGTTGTTGCTTGACGCGGTCGGGATTCGCGTTGGCTTTGTCGATCTTATTCAGCGCGATGATGATCGGCACTTTTGCCGCCAGCGCGTGGTCAATGGCCTCGCGCGTCTGCGGCATAACGCCGTCGTCAGCGGCGACGACGATGATGGCGATATGCGTCACCTGCGCGCCGCGCGCGCGCATGGCCGTAAACGCTTCGTGGCCCGGCGTGTCCAGGAAGGTGATCTTTTTGCCGTTCACTTCCACCTGATACGCGCCCATGTGCTGCGTGATGCCGCCAGCCTCGCCTGCCGCCACCTTCGTCTTGCGGATCGTGTCGAGCAGCGTGGTTTTGCCGTGATCGACGTGACCCATAATGGTGACAACGGGCGGAATTTCCTGCATATTTATCTCGTTACGCGAGGCCATCAGCGATTCGCTGGCGGACAACCCCTTCGCGCCGGGAAGTTCCGACAGCGCGCTCATGCTGGGCTGGAAACCGAGTTCCTCGGCAACCAGCGCCGCTTTGTCATAATCGACCACCTGGTTGATGCTGGCGAAGACGCCGTTTCTGATCAAACCCCGGATCACATCGTTTGGCGTCGTCTGGAGCAGCTCAGCCAGGTCTTTGACGATGATTTGTGGCCCAATGGAGATTGGTCCCGTCGGCTTCTCCTTGACAGGCGCGGCTCGCCGTTCAGGAGAACGCTGCCCTGATGAGCGTCCGCCTGGACGCGATGAGCGATGGCCGCCTGTTCGGCTCGCGCCAGGATACGAGCTACCCGCGGGGCGAGAACCGCCGCCCGCGGGACGAGTGCCGCCAGTGCCGGAGTAGCCGCCGCCCGCGGGACGAGTGCCGCTAGTGCCGGACTGGTAGCCGCCGCCCGCGGGACGAGTGCCGCTATTACCGGAGTAGCCGCCGCTGGCGGGGCGAGTGCCG
>DATLSW010000249.1:0-22325 GCA_035533955.1 Ktedonobacteraceae bacterium
GCCAGCTCGAAGGCGATTGGCAGGGAGTGAGCCGCATGCATTATGATGAACTGTTACAGCAATTTCATAGTGAGACGATGGTATTAATCAACCGCGCGCAGGAGATCGGCCAGCACCTGAACAATACCGCTAATCAATTCGAAAACGCCGATCAATCCTTATAACGATCATTTTTATACCGCTCCGGCTTCTTCGTCCTGCTCATCGTCGTCTTTTGGCTTTGGGAGCGGCTCACTGCGCGGGAGAAAGAAACTGAAAATGGAACCCTCACCCGACTGGCTCTGTTGCAGCCAGAGCTTGCCACCCATGGCCTCGATATAGCGGCGGCAGATGAACAGCCCCAGGCCGGAACCGCGCACCGGTGTGGTTAACGAACGAGTAGCTCGCACAAATTTATCGAAGATGCGCTGCTGATCTTCGGGCGCGATGCCCTCGCCCTGGTCATAAATACTCACCAGCACCACCGGCAGGTAAGAGGGAGTATCAGGATCAAGCTGATCGCCCGGCAATTCCACTTGCGAGAAGAGTCGGGCCTCGGCTACCAGTTTGATTGGTTTGTCAGGTTCAGAGTATTTGGCAGCGTTATCCAGCAGGTTGGTCAGCACCTGGCGCACGCGCAGCGGATCGCCGCGTACCCACAGATCTGGCGCAACCTCCGCGCTGATCTGCTGCTCGATATTGACGCTCAGAAAATTGAGGGAGATGTCGATAGCGGCGCGCAACTCTACTGACCCGATCTGCAACTCCAGCTTTCTATCAACCGACCCCAACCTGGTCGCATCCGTCATGTTGTTCAACATCTCGGTCAACTGCTGGGCCGCCGTGGCGATCTTCGACGCCTGGCGCAGGATTTGTTGCGGGTTATTGCGGTTGCTCTGGCGTTTCAGCAGCGAGGCATAGCCACTGATAGCGGTGAGGGGAGTGCGCAGTTCGTGAGACGCGGTGACAAGGAATTCATCTTTGAGCGTGTTCATTTGCTGCAATTCAGCGTTCTTTTCCTGGAGTTCTTCTATTAATTGCACCTCGCGGATCGCGATGGCAGCCTGTGCGGAGAGACCCAACAACACTCCTATCTCAGGCGGGAGGAAAAAGTTGCGCTGCGGCGGGGTAAGTACCGCTAACATGCCCACCAGTTCCGTCTGATAGATCATCGGGATCATCATCATTTTCTCGACCGGAACCATGCTCAGGAAAATGCCGCCTCCTTCGTCGCTCGTATGCGCCAGTTCCTCAACTATTGAATGATCCATGTAGAAAAAAGGCTCGCCGGATTGCCGTTCCAGCAGCGTCCTTTTGAATGGAATGCTGATCTGCCCGATCAGCGCATCATGTGTTGCCCGCTCGCGCGGGCGTTCGGCATCGCTGCTTCCTGTCAGGTCATAGATCGACTGAGTGATCAATCGTTCTTTATCGGAGCTGAGCAGAAAGAACACGCTCATGTTGGCTCCCACCAGCTTTGCCACGGACTCGACCAGTTTGGACAACAGTTCTTTCAGATCGAGAACGGAATTGATCGACTGCAACGCGCTATTCATGGCCGCAAGCTGTTCCGCGTGTTGTCGTACTTCCTTTTCCTTGCGCCTCATCTCGTGCATGGACTGGCTATGGCGATTATACAGCTTGGCGTTTTCGATGCTGACGGTCACGATCTGCGTCATAGTCTCCAGTACCTGGACCTCTTCGGCGTGGTAGGCATTGGGCCGCTGGCTAACCAGGCAGATAGAGCCGATGACGCGATGAAACATCTTCATAGGCAGGAGGAGGAATGTTCCCGCGCCGCGCTGGTTGCCCCAGGCGCCCGTCAGGAGTTCATCATACGCATTCGTTTGCAGTTCTGCTGGCGCTAAAAGGAGCGTATTTTGCTCTTCTTGCGTATAGCGCCACCACACCGGACGATCCCACGGCTCAGTGATGGCCGGAGATTCGGCCAGACCTTCGACGCGCTTGCCGTTTTCGATGGCAAAAACGTCATAGATTTTCTTGGTGTCGCGGTCGAAAACGGTAATGAGTATGGAAGAGACTTCGACGATATTGGCAACAAATTGATAAGCCTTTTCTATGAGTTCGGCCAGATGAACCGTGGAGGGGAAAGCAGCGCTGATATCCTGCAACTGGCGCAGGTACTCGCTGGTGCGCTGCTGTTGCCGGCGTAATTGCGCGTTTTGCAAAGAGAGGGCGATACGTTCAGCAAAAATCATAGCCTCGCCGCGCTGTCTTGCCACAAATTTGGCCTCCAGCGTGGTCTGATAGAGAACAACGACGCCATAGACATGCGCGCTCGCCCGCTTATTTTGAACATCTCCCAGCGTGTTATGCGCTATCAAGAGGGGGACAGCCAGAAACGAACAAGGAATGTTGTCGGTCTGCCCTTGCTCGCGCCGTTGAAGATGAAACAGCGCCAGATATTCTTCGCGCGACATGAGGCTTGCCTCGCGCTGCTGCCAGACATAGCCGATCAGTTCCTGCCCTATGGGATAGGTCGCGCCTGTAGGAAACATCTGGCACTCCTGAGAAGCGACTTCTTCCAGGTCAGCAAAGGTAAGGGGCTGAGTGATGGTCGGGCGACGCAGCCGATTGCGGGCGGACGCGGGTAAAGGCTGATCTGGCATCAGTTTGATGGTATTACGCGCGAAAGGACGGGGATTGTCGTGCGGTGGCAACGCCTCAGTTCCTACGCCTGCTTGATGGTGGGGAACGCGCAAATGAAGCCGTATTTCCATCTGTTCGATGCTTTCGTTATAGATGGCAATACAAGCTCCTGTCGCCATGAAATGCAGAAGCATCTCTCCCAGGAGATGGTGAAGCTGCGCTAAGGGATACGCCGCGTCGGCGTGCGACTCCGGTTCTCCCCAAATAGCTGTAGACATGAAATTCTCCTGTCCGGGCAGATGCAACTGACACGTTTATGGTACATAGCATATCACAGAGACTCAAGTAATTCGATGGCCGCCGTTGACATTGTAGCACACATCATTAAGAGGATAGCTCAGGCGTTAAAATGCTTGCTGGCGGCTCAGCGCCCTTGTTGCCATTCGTGATACAATGTGCGCAGAGATATAATCCATTTGATTCGGAAAGGCAAACATTCTATGCCGACACCAGAAGAGAGACTGACCACGTTAGAGAAAACAGTCGCATTGTTGCAGAAAAGTTCAAGTACCAGTACCCAGGAACTGAGCCGGAACGTGACTATGCTGCTCGGCATTATCTCTTCTCAGCAATTGGATATCAAGGAAATCAAAATCAGTCAGGTCACAGTTGAAGAGCGCCTGGATATAATGGATCGGCGTATGGAGAGCGGCTTTGAAACAATGGAGAAGCGCCTGGGAGCAATGGAAAATCGCTTTGGGACAGTGGAGAAGCGCCTGGGTACTGTGCAGGGTGGCTTTGAAACGCTGAATAAGAAGTCCGATCTGATGTTGGACTTGCTTACCACGCTCACTGATCAACGTGATCAGAAGCAGTGAAAGGGAATTTGCTGTGAGCAATGCACATACACCTGATCAGGACGGCGGCGCGTCTGCGAATGGCAACGGCTTCGTCAGTCGGCGCGATATGCGCGCCAATAATTCGACCGGGGCGTTCCCGGCCATCGGCGGCGCGCACGGGACAGGGCGCAGCTATAGCGGCGCGTTCGATTTTGAGGCGCTGCTGGTTTCATTGCGCGAACTGTTCGAGCGCGACCGTCAGATAGCCAGCCAGCAGGATGCAACGCGCTGCGGCATCTGTTATCTATACTTTTCTGTGAGTGAACTGCACTATCGCACCGATGGCTTTTACATCTGCCCTTCGTGTACCACCGCGCTCGACAATCAATCTCTGCCCATGCTGCGCAGTCAACAAATCATGGAGCATTGAACCAATAAGCATTTCCAGCAGCCACGGACTGCTGGAAATGCTTATTGGTTCAATGCTCCTTCTAATGCCTGCTCTTCGTCGTCGCTCACTTCGTGCAGATCTTCGGGGCGATCCAGGCGATCCAGGAAGAGAACGCCATCCAGATGATCGATCTCGTGCTGAAGGACGCGTGCGAACCAGCCCTCGGCTTTCACTTTGATAGGCTTACCGCGCACATCCAGCGCCTTGACGACAACCTTTTCGGCGCGGCGAATATTCTCGCCAACATAGCCGGGAATGCTCAAACAGCCTTCGGTTCCCAGCATTTCGCCCTCGGCTTTGACGATCTCTGGATTGACCAGAGCCACTTTATTCTCTTCAAATTCCGCTACGAACAGGCGGATGGATTTGGCGATTTGCGGCGCGGCCAGCCCCACGCCATTAGCCGCGTGCATGGTCTCGAACATGTCGTCGGCCAGCTTTTGCAGCGATGAATCGAAGTGATGAATCTTTTTGGCTTTCTGCCGCAGAATGGGGTTTTCCGCCGTTATAATATTCTGTATTCCCATTGACCATTTCCCGGTGAATATGAACTGACACACAAACCCGACACCCACAAGGGGTGTCGTTACATCTAGCGTTTTGCTATAATTGGCTATATCTTATCATATCGTGGGTAAAGATGCTAGAGACGGTGGAAAAAGTAATAGCCCTTATCGAGCAGCGCCGCTTGCTCCCCGCTACAGGCGAGATCATCGTCGCCGTTTCCGGCGGGGTCGATTCGTTGTGCCTGCTGCACATTTTACATCGTTTGTGCGGACCAGGAAAACTGTATCCTGATGTGGCATTGCACGTAGCGCACCTTGATCACCGGCTGCGCGGCGCGGCGGGAGAGCGCGACGCGGCGCAGGTAGCGCAACTTGCCGCCGCGTGGGGGCTGCCCGCGACTATCGGCAGCAGCGACGTACCCGCGCTGGCGCGCGCGGAACATCGCTCACTGGAGGACGCGGCGCGCGCGGCGCGCTATCGTTTCTTGCGCCAGGTAGCCCAGGGGCGTCTTATTGCCGTGGCTCACCAGGCCGACGACCAGGCCGAGACGCTGCTGCTCCATTATCTACGCGGCAGCGGCCTGAACGGTATGGTGGGCATGACGCCGCGCCAGCAGGACATCATCCGCCCTTTGTTGGCTCTGACGCGCGCCGAAACTGTCGCCTATTGCCATGCATGGGGTCTCGCGCCACTGGAAGATGCCAGCAACAGCGATCCACGCTTCTTGCGCAATCGCGTTCGTTACGAATTGTTGCCGTTGTTGGAGTCGCTGAATCCCGGCATTCGCGCCACGCTGCTGCGCAGCGCCGAAGTCACGCAGGTTGATCTGGATTGGATCGAGGAGCAAGTGGCGTGGCTCTGGCCGCGCGTAGCGCGCTCCGCGGGATCGCAAGCACTGGCACTGGACGTCGATCGTTTGCGGAAGCTGCCGCCGAGCTTGCAGCGTCACCTGCTACGCCGCTTCGCCGAGACGCTGTGCGCCGGTCAATCACCGCTGGAACTGCGCCACTATCGCCTGATCGAGGAATTATGCCAGCGTCCCGCCGACGGCGAAGAACGCACGCTGCACCTGCCGGGGCAACTGGTTGTCACGCGCCGTTTGAACTTGCTCACTGTAGAGCGTCAATCGGTGAAAGAGGAACAGCACATTTTTTCGGCGGCACAGGAGACGCTTATTTTGCCCATTCCGGGGCGCGTCGTTGTACCAGGGACGCCCTGGATCGCCAGCGCCGGACGGCTCAACGGTGAAGAGCTGGAGCAGATGCGCGAGGCTTTAGCGCGCGAAGATCAGGCGGCGCTCTGGCAATTGTTGCCATCGCGCAGCCACACCGTCTATATTGATAGTGAGAGTATTGGCTTTTTTTTACAAATACGCACCAGGCAGCCCGGAGATCGCATTCAACCGCTGGGCATGGTGCATGAAAAGAAGGTACAGGATGTGATGGTCGATCAGCATGTACCTCGCGCCGAACGAGCGCAGACCCCGCTCTTTTTCTCCGCGACGCATTGCGTCTGGGTGGCGGGTGTGTGTATCGACGAGCGCGTCAAGCTGACCAGCACGACACACGATATCATTCGCTTATCTATCGAACCAACGACCGACATCGACGCGAGGTAAACATGCACGAGGACATTCTCACCATCTTGGTGACAGAAAAGCAGTTGCGCGACAAAGTAGCCGAACTGGGCAAGCGCATCGCTCAGGATTACCGGAACAAGAATTTGCTGCTACTGGGGACATTGAAGGGAGCAGTTCCTTTTATCGGAGACCTGGCGCGCGCCATCGACCTTCCGCTGGAAATCGACTATATGGCGATTTCCAGCTATGGCAACCGCTCGCAGTCCAGTGGGGTGGTGCGCATTATGAAGGATTTGGAAGGACCCATCGATCAGAAAGACGTTTTGATCGTCGAAGATATCATCGATAGCGGCCACACGCTGCACTATCAAATGGACGTATTGTGGCAGCGCAAGCCAATGAGCCTGCGCGTCTGCACGCTGTTGGACAAAGAACGTGAGCGTGTCAAGCCCGTGATACCAGATTACGTCGGCTTCCGTATTCCGGACCACTTCGTGGTAGGCTATGGCCTGGATTACGCGCAGCGTTACCGCAACCTGCCGTACATTGGTATCCTCAAACCTACGATCTACGAGGACGAAAGCGAGAGACCCGAAGCCCGCCACCAGAGTCCACTGGAGGAATAGCTCATGACATCAGTTGGCGTGATCGGCAGCGGAGCCTGGGGAACGACCCTGGCGCTGCTGCTGGCAAAGAGCGGGGTCGAGACCGTCCTCTGGGAACACCAGGCGGAGCGAGCGGCGGCCATGCAGCAACAACGCGAAAACACGCTGTTGCTCGCCGGTTTTCGCTTTCCCGCGGCGCTGCGCGTCGCGTCCGAGATCGCCGAGGCCGCGAGTGCGCGAGAAATGCTGCTGCTCGTCACGCCCTCGCAGCGAATGCGCGAGAACACGCGCCTGCTCGCGCCCTACCTGAGCAAAAGCGCCATTCTCGTCAGCGCCAGCAAGGGCATCGAGGTCGGCAGCCTCAAACGCATGACCGAGGTGATCGCCGAAGAGTTGCCGCAGGCGCGCGATCGTGTCGCGGCTTTGAGCGGGCCGAATATCGCGCGCGAGATCGCCGAGGGCAAGCCGACTGCTGCCGTCGTAGCCTCCGCGAGCAACGAAGTAGCGGTGAAAGCGCGCACGCTGCTCGCGGCGCAGTCATTTCGCATCTATACTACGAACGACGTGATCGGCGTCGAACTGGGCGGAGCGTTGAAGAACATTATCGCCATAGGGGCCGGTTTCACCGACGGCATGGGCTATGGCGACAGCGCGAAAGCGGCCTTCATGACCAGGGGTATCGCCGAAATAGCGCGCCTGGGACTCGCGGCGGGCGCGAACCCGCTCACCTTTACCGGCCTGGCAGGCATCGGCGACCTGATCGCCACCTGCGCCAGCCCGTTAAGCCGCAACCACCAGTTAGGTCGTCGTCTCGCCGCCGGAGAAAAGTTGGAAGCGATTCTCGCTTCGACGCATACCGTCGCAGAGGGCGTGACCACGACCAAAGCGGCGCTGCAACTGGCCGCGCGCTATCATGTAGACATGCCCATCACGCGCCTACTGAGCCTGGTTTTATTCGAAGGACTCGATCCGCGCAAAGTCGTTCCCAAACTGATGATGCGCGACCCGAAAGATGAAATGGAAGGAATGGTCTAGCGATCATGCCGTATCTTTCTCTTGCATTAGCCGCCGAAGAGATTCGCTCCGGCATTGTGACCCCAGGTGAACTGGTGGCCGAAGCGTTGGAGCGCATTGAAGAGCGCGATGGCGCGATCAAAGCCTTTGTAACGGTTATGCGCGATCAAGCCTACAAAGACGCGGAGCAGGCCGAACGCGAACTGCGCAGCGGGCTGACGCGCGGCCCTTTGCATGGCATTCCCATCGGCGTGAAGGATATTATGGGTGTGAAGGGCGTGCGCATGACGGCAGGTTCGCGTGTGCTGGCGGACTATAGCGCGCCGGAAGATGCCGCCGTGGTCGAGTTGCTGCGCAAAGCCGGGGCCATCATCATCGGCAAGACGAACACGCACGAGTTCGCCTACGGCACATACACGCCGCCGACGCGCAACCCGTGGGACACGACGCGCATTCCCGGCGGCTCCAGCGGCGGCTCGGCGGCGGCGGTCGTGGCCGGGATGTGCCTGGGCGCGCTGGGGACAGACACGGGCGGCTCGATCCGCATTCCGGCGGCCTGTTGCGGCGTAACGGGCCTGAAGCCGACCTATGGCCGCGTCAGTTGCTTCGGCGTGATCCCGCTCAGTTGGACGCTCGATCATGTGGGGCCATTAGCGCGCAGCGCCGAAGATTGCGCCCTCATCTTCGACGCCATCACTGGCTACGATCCGCGCGATCCCAACAGCGTCTCCGGCCCGCCGGGTCGCACTGCCCCGGTGCTGCGCGGCAACGCGGAGAAAAATGATCCGCCTTCGCTGCAAGGCGTGCGCGTGGGGCTGCCGCGCGCGTCGTTCGTCGATCCACTCGATCCAGAAGTGCGGCAGGCGTGGCGCACCGCCGCGCGCGTGCTGCAAGAGGCGGGTGCGGAGGTGATCGTGGACGTGGATATACCGCGCCCAACGTTGGATTTGTATCGTACCATCCAGCGCCCGGAGGCGACGCTGGCGCATATGCAGCGCGGCTGGTATCCCGCCAGAGCAGAAGCTTACGGGGAAAATACGCGCCGCCACTTATCGGAGGGCCAGCAAATCAGCGCTGTCGATTACCTGCGCGCGCAGGATGAACGCCGCCGCTTCGCCAGCGCCGTGCGCTCGGTCTTGCAGCGCGTCGATACGCTGGCGCTGCCGACGCTGCCGCTTCCCGCTGTGCCTGCCGACATGGAAAATATCACAGTTGACGGGATGCCGGTCTCGCTGCTCGATCTGACGCTACCCTTCAACCTTGCGCAGTTGCCCGCCATCTCGTTCCCCTGCGGATTCACAAAAAGCGGGCTGCCTCTCGGACTACAGGTCGTCGGCAAGCCCTTCGAGGAGACCACAATCCTGCGCGTCGCCCATGCCTACCAGCAACTGACGGACTGGCACCGGAGGCAAGTTCCATAGTGACGGTCACGGAATACGTTTCGCGGCGGCAGCTTTGCCCTGCACGAGAATGCCGCAAACGATACCCCCAACGAGGCAGAGCGCGCCTGCCCCCAGCAGAGGATAGGCATGTCCCTGGTATTGGAATGCCGACAGGTAGATTGTGCCGAGGATCAGCCCCACGATGCCTGCCGAAGCCACAATGCCCAGCGCCAGCACGCTGGAGACGGCGGCGACCCTGGCGCGCGGCTGCGCCAGCAGCGCTCCGACAATGCCGCCCAGCATGATGAGAATGCTCAGAGCGATGACGATGTACCCGCGTTCCCGGTAAGACGCGAAATGGTACGTCAGGTAGTTGAGGCCGACAATGCCGCCAATCATACCCAGCGCGATAACTCCATAGCACACAGACGCTTTCACCTTTGGCCCTGTAACAATAATCCCCGCGATCCCGCCGATGAAGCAAGCCGCTCCCAGGCCCAGGAACACGTAGGCGCGTTCGTGATAGCGCATGAAGATGATCAAGAACACGCCCACCAGCAAGGCAACAACGCCAAATACGGTAATAGCCGAGAATATCATAAGCTGTTTCGGCGTCAGAGAACGATAGGTTTGTCTCATAAATAGAAGCCTCGTAGTAGAATTTTTCTGGTTTGCAGAGAGCATGTTCATAGAGTATGAGATGCTTACGCTATTACTACCTACGTTTTTGGCAGAGAAGTAGTTGCAGGACCACCAAATTGTCTCTGATGACATCTCCCCCAGGGGGTGATAAGCCGTGCCGTAGTCTGTAGGGCCGCTTGATCGCGTCCCGGAGCGAGGCAGAGACTCCTACACGATAGGATTTGCTCCACCATCAGGGCGCGATCAAGCGGCCCTACAAAAATCTGACTAACAAATATTTGTCGCATACACGACCGCAGCCGGAACGAGTTCTCTCGTTGGCTCCTTTTCGACGCTGGATACCATCTGTCTCTCAGGAATCGCTTGTTTTTCGTGAACTTCTCGCAAGAACTTGGATGCCATCTGCCTCTCAGGAACCGCTTGTTTTTCGCGAACTTCACGTAAGTAGTTTTTGACTGCTTTCCTGGAATGGAGCCAGATTACTTGTTGGTCAGTTCCCAAATTTTGAATCTTGCTGATCAGGATCGGGCGATCAACGCGCGGGAAATCCCAGACTTTCTTGATAAAAGCCCAATCGAGCCTATCGGAGCATTTGGGTTGTAAATCCGGGCGAGGTGATCGGCTGAAGTGCCGCGTGATGACTCTCCAGACGCAAAGGAGACGCGGCATATCCAGAAATATCACGGTATCTGCCGCTTTCAAGCGAAGTTCGAGCGTGTCATGGTAACTGCCATCCATGATCCACGCGTATTTCTGGATAGAACGTTTCTGCTTTTTTCGTGTTCTGTCAGCCTCTTTCTTCGTCCAGTTTTTGCGCCAGAAGAAGCGATCCAGGTGAATAACCTCTATCTGGAGTATCTCACCTAATTCACGGGCAAGCGTTGTCTTACCTGCCCCCGAAGATCCAATGATCGCGATTTTTCTCATGATACATACTCCTACAAATAGAATAAGCCAAAAATAATTGGGAATGTTCACCGCCTTGTTACAATGAGCAGAGACAGGATACCAGGAAAACCTCATCGTGCCTGCTCATTCCTTTGTTGCCTGGCTCTGAGTTTCTTGAGCCGTTTCTCGAACGCGCGCACACCACGTCTTCTCTATCCATTATAGATCGTTTCTGTATCGATATGCAGTAATTCTTTGTATAACTCCCGGCTGGCAGCCACGTCCGGATGAACCGGGTCTAGCTTCTGCTCGCGGGCATCCAGCGCCTTCTTACAAAAGGTTTTCGCTTCTGCATAGCGGCCTTGAACGAGAAAGAGTTTTGCGAGGTGATGATAGGTCGAGGCTGTGAGTGGGTGCAACGGACCCAGAACCTTCTCGCGAATGGTTAGCGCTTGTTGATAACTGGGCTCTGCTTGAACGTATTCCCCCCTTAAAAAGAAATTTTCGGCCAGATTGCTCAGGCTATAGGCGAAATAGGGATGACCCGGCCCCAGCGCCTCTTCCCGAATCTTGAGAGAACGAGTAATGAGGGGCAGAGCATCCTCATACCTTCCCTGGGCCTGATAGGTTTCCGCTAAGCAACTGATGATGACCGCGACATGGGGATGTTCTGGCTCCAGCGCCTCTTCCCGAATCGCCAGGGCGCGCCGGTATTGCTTTTCGGCCTGTTCATACTCGCCTTGCACCAGGTATATTTTACCAAAAATAATCAAGGTGTTGGCAATGATAGGATGATTGTCGCCCACTCCCTGTTCTTGAATCTGCAACGCCTGCCGGCACAGGCTGCCAGCCTGTGCATATTTTCCCTGTGAGTAAGAGAGTTTTGCTATGCTGGAGAGGCTTTCGGCGACATGAAGGTTGTCAGGGCCGAACACCTGCTCGCGAATCAGCAAGGCTTGCTCGTAGTACGGCGCGGACTCCGCGTACTTCCCCTGAGCGCGATACAGCCGCGCCAGATTATTGAGCGTCTGCGCCACGTCCGGGTGATCTTCTCCCCATATGCTTTGTTGGATACTCAATGCTCGCCAGAAAAGTTCCTCGGACCTGGAGTACTCTCCTTTGGAACGATACACCGAAGCCAGGTTGTTCAGCGTTTTCGCTACAATGGGATGCTCCGGCCCAAAGCGCTGCTTCTGGTTAGCCAGAATCTGCCGATAGAGCTGTTCGGCCTGGTCATACTTGCCCTTAGCCGTGTATGCTTCTGCAAGGTGGACGTGCGTCTGCTCAATATCCGCGTGATCGTCTTTGAAGACCAATTGTTGGATATGTAGAGCGCGTGTGAACAATTCCTCGGCCCGATCGTACTTTCCTAGCGCGTTGTGCAGCAAGGCCAGATTATTCAGCGTCACAGCAGTATCAGAATGCTCTTCTCCCAAAAGCTGCTCGCGCAGCACAAATGCTTGCTGCAACAATTGTTCCGCCTGCCGATACTTGCCCTGAAGATAATAGAGTTTCCCTAAATCGTTCAGCGTTGTTGCGGTAGCAGAATGTTCGGATTCTTGTCTCTGTTGACGAATTGCCAGCGCCCTTTGCAGGAGAGGCTCAACCTGGTTATATTGAGCATGATCCATCAAGTAGACAGCGACCTGGTTGAGCAGGTGAGCTGCTTCGGAGAAATTGAAGCCGTACTTTTCAATATAACCAGCAGCAATTTGCGCGTGAGGAAGACACTTTTGACAGGCATCCCAGGTTGCTGGTTCAACTCGTGGAAAGATGCGATTCAACAGGCGAACAACGCGCTCCGCCCAGGCAGGCCGGAGCTGTTCAGCGGTGGCGTCTCTGATGACGGTTTGCACCAGCCGATGCATACTCAGGGCGCGCTCTTCAGGGTCGCGCTGTATCAGCGAATAGCGGAATAATGTTCCAATAGCCACGTCAAATTCCAGAGGATGCGCCGCTACGGGACCGAGTACGGAGCCGAGTTCCGCCGCTCCATCGACGATCCATGCTTCGGGAATGGCTTCAGCAGAGAGAAAGGCGCACAGGTGCAGCAATGCCACCGCTGGCGGATTATTCTGCTCTATTTGCTGTAGCGAGAGCAGCCATGTCGCTGTAACCGGTTCGGGGTGATCGATAGAGAGAACGCCGCGCCGCTCAAGCAGCGCTTTGTGATGGGTTTCGTACAAAGTCAGATAGCGTTGGAGGCTACAATGCGTCTCCTCGATGTAAGCTCCGGCCTGGTCAAGCGCGAGAGGCAACCCACCCAGGACAGTGACGATGGCAGCGGCCAGGGATTGTATTTCCATTGCCGCCTGCTCAAGCGTTTCGTCAGCCGCCAGCAGCTTGGCGCGCCGCAGCAAGAGGAGCATTCCCTCATCCTTGCCCATCTTCTCGACTTCAATGCTTTTGGGAATGGCCCCTACTGCTTGTGAGCGCGTCGTCAGCAAAACAACCCCTTGACTTTGGCGGGGCAGGAATTCATCAATCAGCGCGAGAACATCGGCGTCAACATTATCGAGGATTAGCAGCCAACTGGTATGCGTCGCCAACCAGCGCTTGACGATAGCCACCAGTATATTCTGGTCGGACTCGTCCTGCTGCCGCAAACCGAGGAGCTTCGCGATGGAGGTAAAGGCTACCGCCAGAGTTTCGTGAGAAGGAGCGGTTGCCCACAGAATCGCCGTGTAGTCATGAAGATGGCGATAGGCGTATTCTACAGCAATCTGGGTCTTTCCAATGCCGCCAAGTCCGCTAATTGCCTGCATCCGTGTGAGCGCAGCCATCTTGCCAGCGCCGAGCATGGCCTCTAGCTTCGCCAGGATATCCTCGCGCCCGGTGAAGAGCGGATTACGACGATAGGGGATATTCGAGACTGGTTGAGCAACGAGAGGAGGGGACTCAGACGTTTCCTGACCAGCGCTCTCCTGTTCCTCTTCCAACAACCCCAGCTCCTGAAGGCTTTTTCCGAACAGTTCTTGAAGCCTCTGCTTAAAGTATGGTCCTGGAACTGTCAAGTCTCTCTCCCAAAGGCTCACAGTCGTTTGTGTCGTCCCTATTGACTCAGCGAGCTGGCTCTGCGTCCAGGCGCGCTGTTCGCGTTCTTTTCGTAAAGACACAGCAAATCTCCGCAGAGGCTTTTTCGCCTCGGAGATTTCTTCTGTACTCATCTGCGTATCCTTATATGTGCGCTTCTGCGCAGAACATGATCAATATAGGAATCCGTAGAAATATCACACACCTCTTCACTTAAAGACGCCATATCATGGTTTTATATAAGGATATCATATTAATAGCATAAGAATGATGTAGGTATTTTATCAAGTCTGTCAAGTTATCAACGCCGTAATAGATAGGGAAGAAGAGAAAATCTGAGACCCGTCGGAAAGAACCTGAGATGATCTTTTAGAAGAACATAGCGTTGTATGTAGTAGCGATGATATCATTCTTAGTATATTCAACTAATGAGAAACAAAGGAGGACAGGAGCTATGAACCGCAAACAAACACCGGTATTGCCAACTGACGCACCTGGACAGCTTTATGAAGCGCCTCATGTCATTTCGTTACTGCTTGACTGGTTAGTAAGCGATACACAACCTGCCTCGCACAATTTTGATCAAACGCTGAGTCATCTCATAGAGTGTCCTGATTGTTGCACGACTTTTCGCACGCTACTTGCAGTGCTGGAAACCGGCGGCGATCAACTTGATGAGCGATCCATAGCAACCTTCAGAAGACTTGATGAAGTACTGCGAAAGTTGCCAATCACGCATGGATGATGCAGAATAAACTTTAACGCGAAGGTTTAGGAGGCGCGGGAGGTTCAGAACCTGGCCCGCGCCCCATCTTTTCTCGTACATAGCGTAGCCCGTCACGAATAATTTGGCTAACACGGGCAGAGGAAATGTTAAGGGGTTCAGCAATGTCTTTCTGCGTAGCATCTTCATATAATGCCCTTTGAAAAATGTTGAGAACACGCTCAGGGTTCTTTTGCAATCTGGCATATTCCTCCAAGGCGTCTCTGATCTCACGCGAAGTTTCGTCTCTGAGGTATTCTTCCTCTGTGGTCGGTACTGCTTCTGATGCTTTAGCTTCTCCTTCAGCATCGATTTCAGTAAGCGAAGCAACGCGGCCATTCGGAGGCTTTTCGCGGGCTTTATCCCTATACCAATCGATTTTCCGATTCCTGGCTATTGTTTGTAGCCACGCTGTGAGCCTGCATTCGAAGCGGAAGTTCTTTAGCCCAGGCATGACGGACATCACGGTGTTTTGGGTAATATCATCCAGGTATTCAGCAGGGACGCCCGATTTTTGCAGGTAACTGGCAATACAATTGCGGCACTTTTCCCAATGCGGTGAATTGAGATCATTGAGCATTTCTTTGACTACCAGCCGCTCATCGGAACCCGGCCAGGATTGAGATGGATCTGTCACCATTTTCGCTCTCCTCGCGATTCGCCTGACATCATTGGCAATACGATGACAACAAAGAGAGTGTTACTTTCCTACGGTTGCCGTATTTCACTGTGATGAAATGCTCAAAGTACCTGTGTGGCTTTTTCAAGCAGTTTCACTGAAAACGATCTCCCTATGACTGAATATCAACAAAATGTTTTTGGATGTAAACGATATGATATTTACTATCAACGACGTTGAAATGAGAATGAAGTTAAATCTCATGCGGGAGTGACGACTGGCAGGAACGATAAACGTTAAACATGGCCTGCCAGCGACAGGATGATGGAGAAGGTGCTGCCGTTGCCAGGGCTGCTCTGAACCTTGATGGTTCCACCGTGCTGCTCAACGATTTTGGACGCGATATAGAGTCCCAGCCCTAAACCGACGCTCGACCCTGATTGTCGCTCGATGCCGGGGATGCGATAGAAGCGATCGAAAATATGGGCTATCTGCTCGGCTGGCATTCCCACGCCTTGATCCTTCACCGCAATGCTACAGGTATCTCCCAGACGTTCCAGCGTCATGTTTACCGGCGACCCGCGCGGCGAGTACTTCCCCGCGTTAGACAGCAGATTGAGGACGACCTGGCTGATGCGGTCCACGTCAACCTCGACTATCAAGGGTTCCGGCGGAACGCTCAAGGTGACGGAAACGCGCGTTCCCACGACATACTCGTCGAGGATATGCTGACAGAGCGCGCCAAGATCGCACGGCTTGAGATGGAGCGCGAACATGCCGCTATCCAGTAAGGAAGTGTTCAGTAAGTCATTTACCAGAATTTCCATGCGCTGAACCGAGCGTTCCATACTTGCCAATTCGACTTCAAATGTTTTCTCGACCCGCTTCTGCTGCCTCCTGACAAGAAGTTGGATCATGCCCTTCAAGCTTGTCAGAGGCGTCTTCAGTTCGTGCGAGGCCAGGGCAAGAAAGGCATCCTTCGCTGCATCAGCTTTCATCAACTCGCGCGTTCGTTCTTGCACCTGTGCCTCAAGCGACTGCGCATACTGCGCAAGCGCCTCCTGTTGCTCCTGCACCTGCTGATGCAAATGGTAGGTCTGTATGGCTCGCTGTAGGGAAGCTACAAAATAGTCACGATCGATCGGCTTTTGAATGAAGTCATATGCTCCCTTGCGCAGCGCCTGGACTGCCAGGTCATGTTCTCCATGCCCGGTAATGAGCAGAGTTGGCGTCTCTGGGCGCAGTTCTTTGACACGGGTCAGCAATGCTAACCCATCCATGCCTGGCATCTTGATATCGCTGACAATGGCGGCATAGCTATCCTGCTGGATGCGCGCGAGGGCTTCTCCTGCCGAGCCGCAGACATCCACCTCGATATCTGGCATACGCAGAGCCAGGGTTTCGGGAAGCGCTTGCAGCAGCGCGGCGTCATCATCGACAATCAAGACACACGGCCGCGGCGTGACCGGCATTTTTCCTTCCTTCCTCTGCATTCCCGCCTCTTCATTCCTGACGATATGGCGGGAGATCAATCACGAAAAGCGCACCCATGCCTGGATGACTGTCAACGGTGATGTCGCCCTGGTGATCCTGAATGATGCCATAAGTAATAGAAAGTCCCAGGCCGGTTCCCGAACCCACCTCCTTTGTGGTAAAAAAAGGATCGAAGATGCGTTTCTCGTATCCTGGCGGGATGCCAGGACCGGTATCGCTTACCTGCAATTCGATAACATCTTCCCTGGCTTCGCAAGTGATGGTGATGACTTTCCGGGCTTCGGTTGCCAGCGCATCGCGAGCATTGGTGAGCAGGTTAATGAAGACCTGTTCCAGTTGGATGGCGTTTCCTCTGACAATAATCTCTTCCACGGGGAAGCGCACCTGCACCTCGATCTGTCGCAGGCGCAATTGTTCGCGCATCAGGGAGAGCGCGCCCTGCACGACGCTCCCGATGGAAACAGGTTCGTAGCTGACCGAGGTCGCGCGTCCAAAGGTGCGCAGGTGAGAAATGATCTCGGTAGCCTTGCGGACTTGCTGCATCGCGCTATGCAATTCATTCAAGGTCTGTTCGTAGTTGGCCTGCGCCAGCCCAAGCTCGATCAGATCGATGGCATTGCCAATGAACAGGCCAATGTTGTTGAGTGGATTATTCAGTTCATGCGCTACACCGGTGGTAAGCTCTCCCAGCGTGGCGAGCTTGCCCGCCTGCACCAGCTGCTCTTGCTTTTCGCGCAATTCTTGCTCGCGGCGGCGGACTTCCTCCGTCGTCTCCCTCAGGTCGCTCATAATATGAATCATGGCTTTGCGGCTATTTTCCAGGCGCAGGTTCGATTGGTGCGAATCTTGCAGAATATGCATCAAGGCGCGGCGCGAATTATCCAGACGCTCCGTTTGACCGGCCAGGCGGCTGCGATCCTGCTCGTAGTCAGCCAGAATATGGATCATGGCTTTGCGTTGATCGGCCAGCTTCCGGTTGAGGGCGTTCAGGTCAGTCAGAATGTGGATGAAGGCGCGGCGGTGTTCCTCACTTTGCAGCACGCGCTGTTCCAGAGCGCGCTTCTCCTCTAGAAGACGCTGATAGGTCTCTCTGTCTACTGTTTGTTGCGCGGGAGCGATGGCTTCCTCCTGCGGCGCGTCGTTCATGAAAGCTGTCCTTGATACTTGTTGAGTTCTCGTTTTAGATTCTCGATCTCTTTCTCCAACGCGATCATCTTCAGTTCGCGGCCCACCACCACTTCTTCAAACTTCTCCAGGTCGAGAATTTTTTCCTGCAACTCGGTCTTAGACTCCTGGAGGTCTCGCACCACTTTCTCATAAGCGCGCATGTCGCGCAGGATGCCGATAGCGCCAATGACCCTGCCATCGGTATCACGCAGGGCAGAAGCGTTGAGGGTCGTGGGAATGACCTCGCCGGAGGCGCTGCGCGGATTGAGGCGCGCGTTGCGTGTCACGCCGCGCTCAATGACCTCGCGCAGGGCGGCCAGAAATTCGCGAGTTTCTTCTGGACTGATAAAGCGGGAAAGCGATTGCTCCAACACTTCGTCTGGACGGAAACCGAGCAACTCATACACGGCATCATTGGCCTGCAAAATCTTGCCTTCCAGATCGGAAACGAACACTGGGTCAGGCGCGTTTTTGATCAGATTATCCGAGTAGGCCAGCGCCTTATCGAGTTCGCGCATGTCGCGCAGGATGCCGATAGCGCCAATGACACTGCCGTCAGTATCGCGCAAGCCGGAAGCATTCAAACTGGTAGGGATGACTTCGCCGGAGGCGCTGCGCGGGTTGAGGCGTGTATTGCGAATGACGCCACGCTCGATGACCTCGCGCAGGGCCGCGGTAAATTCGCGGGTTTCTTCCGGGCTGATAAAGCGGGAAAGCGATTGCTCTAGCACTTCATCGGTACGAAAGCCGAGCAGTTCGTAAACGGCGTCGTTGGCGGAGAGAATCTTGCCTTCCAAATCGGAGACAAAGACCGGGTCGGGCGCGTTCTTGATCAGGCTATCAGCATAGGCGCGCGCTTTATCGAGTTCGCGCATGTCGCGCAAGATACCGATAGCGCCAATGACTCTCCCCTCGGCATCGCGCAGGGCAGAGGCATTCAGCGTCGTAGAAATCACTTCGCCGGAGGCGCTGCGCGGATTGAGACGAGCATTGCGCGTCGCTCCTCGTTCGATGACCTCGCGCAGGGCCGCGGTAAATTCGCGGGTTTCTTCCGGGCTGATAAAGCGAGAGAGTGATTGCTCCAGCACTTCATCGGTACGAAAGCCGAGCAGTTCGTAAACGGCGTCGTTGGCGGAGAGAATCTTGCCCTCCAAATCGGAAACAAAGACCGGGTCAGGCGCGTTCTTGATGATGATGTCAGCATCCAACGATACATGCGATCGACTTTGCTGGACTATGCGCTGCGGAGAGGACGCCGAAGTGACCACAATCGGATCAGACATAAAAAATACCTCCCGTTCAAATTCTACTAACCTGCTAAACAATACTACGAATGAGAACCCAAAAACGGTTACAAAACGTGCTTACCAGTATGATACCATTGAGAGAAAAGATAACGAAGTGATTGGCTCTCCGTCCTGCCAGTGGAAAATGGCCGCAGGATGGAAGACCCAGGTGATGAGGAGAGCATAATGTCTATATTCGACGAGGAACATCCGCGCGTAGAAGAGCAAGTGAAGCTGCGCGCGGCCCAACTGGAATCAGAGGAGCGCGCTAGTAGGGGCGTGGGCTCTGCCCCGCCCATGCTCGAAGCCGTCTTCGAGTCTATCACCGATGGGCTACTTATTCTGGATGCGCATGGCAAGCTGCTGCGTATGAATTACGCTATGCGCGAATTGCTCGGCATTCCTGAAAACGCCTCGCTTGAATCCCTCCACGCGCTTCCTTTCGACTTCCTTGATGAGCAGGGAAACCCGCTCCCTTACGAGCAATCGCCGAAAGCGCGCCTGCTCAGAGGCGAGCGCATTCAAGAGTCTAGAGCGTTGGATGTTCAGCTTCAAGCATTGGAAGGCCGCAAGAAGTACCTGAATATCAGCGGCGCTCCTTTACGCGACGTCGCTGGAGAGATCGTTGGCCTGGTTATGGTCTGCCGTGACGTTACGCGGCGGCGGCGCTGGGAGCAGCGCACCCGCGAAGCTTTCAACGCTCTGCTGGCGATGACGCGGGTTCTGGTAGAAGGAACAGAAGATCTGCCATCCTACGACAATAAAGGGTTTGAGCCGCCGGAACCGCCGGCACGGGGAGTCGCCCAGCGGTTGGCGGAACTGACTTGCAGCGTGCTGGGATGCGAACGTCTCTCGATTACTGCCATCGACCCGGAAACGGCGTTGTTGCGTCCTCTTGCTGTAGTAGGTCTCTCGCCTGAAGAGGAACGACAATGGTGGGCGGAACAGCTCCAACAAAAGAGCCGCCTGACGGATGCTGAACCTGCTCTTGCCCGGCGTCTAGAGGCGGGGGAAGTCGTGTCGATTGATCTGACGGAGCCGCCCTGGAATGCCTCTCCAAATCCCTACCGGATACGCACAATGCTGGTTGCTCCCATGACTATTCGGGATCAGCTCGTCGGGCTTATTTTGCTGGACTATGCTGGAGCGGAGCATCACTACACGAACCAGGAACTGGCGCTGGCCGGGGCCGCCGCCAAATTGGCGGCGATCGTCATTGAACGCGAGCGCTTGCTGCGCCAGCGAGAGGAACTGCGCGCCAGCGAAAGTTCGCTCCGAACCATCAATCAGCAGATGACCGACCTGATCGCATTGGCGAATGATGCCATTATCGTGCGTACCCCAACCGGCGTGATTCTCTCCTGGAACCAGGGGGCAGAGAAGCTCTACGGCTGGACAGCGCGGCAAGCAGTTGGTCAGATGATCTATGAACTGCTGCAAACGCGCTTCCCAGGATCGTGGAAAGCGATGGAAGCTATGCTGGAACAACATGGACGCTGGGAAGGGCAGCTTATCCATGTTCGCCGCGATGGGGAAGTGGTCACCGTGGAAAGCCGTCAAGTGCTGGTGAGCGATGAAAGCGGTCAGATCACGGCAGCGCTGGAGATCAATCGGGACATTTCTGATCTCGAACGGCTCACGCGCGAACGAGCAGAGGCATACGCCCGCGAGCTTTCCCTGCGCGCGACGAAAGAGCGCATGGACGAATTTCTTGGCATCACCAGCCACGAACTGAGAACGCCGCTCACCACAATTAAGGGCAATATCCAGTTAGCCAAACTCCGCTTGAAACACGCTCTGCGGAAGATGGGGCAAGTCACGGAACCTGCTGGGAGCGAACTGGGAGAGATTGAAGCTCTGCTCGACCGCGCGGTAAGGCAAGTCAATATCCAGAGTCGGCTCATCAGAGACCTTCTGGATATCTCGCGCATCCAGGCAGGCCGGATTGAACTGAACCTGGAGCCATGTGACCTGGCGCACATCGTTCGTGAAGCCGTCAAAGATCAGCACGGCTCTGCTCCAAAGCGTGCCATACATATCGTCATGGCAGAAGAAGAGACGCTTCCGGTCATCGCGGATGCTGAGCGCATTAGCCAGGTCGTCAGCAACTACCTCACCAACGCGCTCAAATACTCGCCGATCCATTGCTCCGTGGATGTCCATCTGGATCGCCAGGGAAAGGAGGCGCGCGTCATGGTACGCGATGAGGGGCCAGGACTCACGCCAACTGAACAGCAGCAGATATGGGAGCGGTTTTACCAGGCAGAAGGCATACCCAGGCAAAAGGGCTTTAGCGCCGGATTAGGGCTGGGATTGTATATCTGCAAGGCCATCATCGAGGAACATCACGGCAAGATTGGCGTGGAAAGCACAAAAGAGGAAGGTTCGACGTTCTGGTTTACCTTACCCCTTGCTGAGTCTGAGGAGTGGGAAGCCGCGTTTTGGGCGGGCCGTCCTCCAATGGCGTAACGACGCCATTGATTGTGTCCGGGGGAACCGCGTGCGCCGAGGTGATGCGCATTGTTGGTATAAAAATTCGGATGATGAGGAACATGAATAGGAAACACGCGGCAGTATTTCTCGACCGGGATGGGACACTGGTTCACCCTTCGCAGTATCCAGCGCGCCCAGAAGACTTACATCTCTATGATGGCATTTGTCCTGAACTGCAAGCGCTGCAACAAGCGGGCTTCCGGCTGGTCGTGATCACCAATCAATCGGGCATCGCGCGCGGATACTTTACCGAGTCGGACCTGCAAGTCATGCACGAATATCTGAGGCGCGAACTTGCAGACTGCGGCGTTTTCCTCAATGGTATCTACCACTGCCCCCACCATCCTGATGGCGCCATTCCGGCGTTGAGCATCCGCTGCGAGTGTCGTAAACCTCAGCCAGGGATGATTGTTCAAGCGGCGGCAGAACTCGATCTCGACCTGAGCCGCTCGTGGCTTGTCGGCGACATTCTCGATGATGTTGAGGCAGGGAATCGCGCCGGTTGTCGTACCATCCTGATCGATCTCGGCACAGAACAGCCACCACGCACGCGCGCACGCGCTCCTGCCTTTATCGCGCGCGATAGCATCCATGCTTTGCGCATCGTCAGGGCCATCGAAACCTCTGGTATCGCGGCAGACCTCAGCTACAGTCCAGAAACCTGGCAAACCTGCTGACAAGATGAGGATAAGGACAATTACATAATGGAGCGGTTTTTATGGGAGCATCTCCGAGTATTCTTATTACTTTCACCACTATAGCATCTTTGCCCGGTTGAGGCAACATGGCGTAGCCGCCGGGCCTCCATCCTTCGGGGAGAAATTGGTCGAGTTCCGTAGGGGCGTGGGCTTGCCCACCTACTCCAACTAAATCAAGGAAGCGACGGTAGTTTGCGGCGGGCATGTCCGCCAGGATTGTGAGCATAGTGCGGTTTGCGTCGCAGCCGCGAGACAAGAGAAGCGGGAGGCCAAACG
>DATLSW010000250.1:0-17756 GCA_035533955.1 Ktedonobacteraceae bacterium
CCCACGACATGCGCAATGAGAGACGCCTTTTGCAAAAACAAGCTGCCGGTTTCTCCGAGGGAGGATGAGAAAGAGGAAATGAACCTCTTCGATTGAAGAGAGGTGCAAAAGATCGATATTCATCAATAAAAAAGGGAGCCAGGCAGAGCGGGTATTGGAAGGATGCTTCAAGCGGGAGAGGGTATTCAAGCAACAGATGGAATATCGAAAGCATGAGCAAATGAGACTGGAAGACCATGGATGGTGATCTCAAGAGTGGGAGCGTTTGGGGAACGGGCATTGCGAGCGAGACGTTGGTGCCAATTCAAGCGAGCATGAGCCCGTTCGGCTCGTGTGATCACCGGAGTGGCAGCCACAGGAACTCCTTCCTGAGTGGCCGGAAGAGGGGTGAAAGTCACGTTCACCGCCTGAGTACGGATCAGGGTTCCCCAATCTCGCCGAAGCCGACATCGTGGCCAATCTCCCAGCAAAAGAGGATGGATGGCAAGCGGAGAAAGCATGGCCGACGGTGCGGAGGGAACTTCTGGGTCTGGCTCAGCGCCTTTCGTGGTCTGGCTCGGGTCTTTGGCCGGGCTCGGGGGTGGGGAGGACACGGCCACATGCTCAGACTCGTCGTCCAGCGGCCAGATCACCGCACTGACCCGGCGTGGTTTTTTCGTCGCAACGCCATGCCCTAAACACGGATCACGCAAGGCACACTCCCCACAACTGTGTGCTCCTGCTCCATACACGATCCGAAAAGATCCCCCTCGCTCAGCCCGACGCTCTTGGGGAAACAGAATCTGATTGGCCGGACAGAGAAGGGTTCCATCTTCTTGCAAGCGAAAAAGCGTCCCAGCCAGTCCCCCCATCTGTGCCGCTTTTGCCAATAGGGGTGGACCATACCTCCTGGTCTCTGTGACCGACGTCGGCTCTGAGGCTGGCGTCGGCTCTGAGGCTGGCATCGGCTCTGAGGCTGGCATCGGCTCTGGGGCTGGCGTTGGCTCTGGGGCTGACGTCGGCTCGACCACATGGGCCGGGGCAAATTCGGTGATCCGCATCTCCGTTGAGGCGAGGTGTTGCCCGAATTCCAATCGAAGATTCCACACCCATTGATTCACGATTTGCCACCACTCCTGCCCACAGGCGGTGTGAGACATCCATCGATCCGTGTTCTGCTCCCGGTCTTCGTCTGCCAGCACCGTTTCAAACGACCCGCGATGCAGATACAGCCCCAGCACATCCGACGGAGTAAACGCAGGCGTCGGAGCGGTGGTGACAAAGAGTTCATACACGGTCGCTTCGCGCAGGTGTCCCACCGCCGGTTTTTTCTTTGAGCGATGGGGATGGGTGGCAATGAGGAGACGGACCCGAGGCCCGCCAGCCGTCAGAGGGACATCCGGGCAATCAAACAGCGTCCGACAGCTTCCGCTTTCGGGATGGGTCACCTGCTGATCTGCTGGTCTTTGGAGGCGAGCCTGCACCATGGGCAGATCCAGCAAGCCATACTCCTTGCACCGCACGATGATGCCCACCTGGTGCTGGAGGATCTCGGCGATCACAGCGGCGTTGCCATAGAGGCCATCCAGACGAATCAGCACCTGAGGCAAGGGGAGAGATGCTGCTGTCACGACCGTTTTGATGGCGGCCAGAGCCTGTTGCACCTCTCCCCGGTAGTCCCCATTTCCCGCTCCCGAGAAGGTTCCGATCCATTGATGCGTATGGGATTGCAGAACGGTAGTGCGTGTCCGATCTGTTAGATAAAGTAGATACTCACATCAACGTTTGCTTCTCTCTGGTCAGCCTTTGAAGCTAAGTGGCCGACATGTTGAGAAGAAACCAGACATCCGTGCAGCACCATCGTAAGCAAGAGGCTAGACAGGACCGCTCCGGTATGCTATCATCCCGCTACGCATGAGTGTGTGGAAGGGAGATGATGACGATGCGTGCGAAAGGACGAAGGCAGGGCCGCTTCACGGCTCTGAGTGGTCTCAAAAAGCTGGCAGCTCCTCCAGGCAGCCAGTATCCGCTGTTGGTTGTTGATTCTACTGGTTCCCCGGTGTTTTTCTTGTGTGAGTGGTATCGCCGCAAGAAAGCAGGAGACCCTGGAAGGACTCCTGATACCTACCTCGATATGGCTTTGCCCTGGGCGGGCTTCTTGTTACGTCGTGGCTATGCCTGGAATGCGGAACCGGATCGGTTACTCGCCTTCCTCGTCGAGTTTCTCCGCGATGATGTGGGGTGCCAGGTCGGCGCGGATAGCCAGCGTGAAGATGGATGGTGCGTCCAGACGACTGGCGCCTCGCCGCTCTCGAAAAGTTCGCTCGGAGTACTCCTGGCCGCACTGACCAGTGTGTACGATACGCTCATCAGCGCTGGCTATTACGCGTATCGCAATCCCATGCGCTCCGAACGACTGCTTCAACTCAAACAGGAGCACCTGCGCCAGGTCACAAATGTTGGCGCTCCCGATCACGCCGGGATTCGCAGTGAAACACGAGCGGAAACCAACCGCGCGTTCCCCACCAATCAGTTTCGCCAGCGGCGCGGGAAAGTTTGGGAGCCACAAGTCGTTTTGGAGCCAGATGCCGTTCAGGAGCGGATGCGCCAAACGGTAGATTTCATGATCCAGCACGCCACCTTTCAGCGCGATCAGGTGATCCTGCTGCTCGTGCGACAAACCGGCGCGCGCATCAGTGAAATCATTGAGATGACCGCCGGGGGTTACAGAGCAGCCCGACATGCTGGCCGGGCGCTCGTGAAAAACAAAGGCAGCCATGGGCGGGAGGAAAAGACCATCTACTTTACTTCCAGTCTGGAGCGGCATTTGCTCTCCTACATTCGGACGGAACGCGCCACATATGATCCACACGGCCGCAAGCGCCTCGAAGAGCTAGACGACGGTGATCCCTTGTTTCTGACACGGACCGGCAAGCCCTACACCCGTGCAGCTTTCTATCATCACTGGAACAAGCTTTTCCCGCCTGCTCAGTGCCAATTCAAAAAACAGGAGCAAGTGGAATTTACTCCTCACGACCTGCGCCATTTGCGGACCACGCGCGCCATCACCACCTTGCGGAAAGAGGCTTCGGGCGATGCCGCAACGGAAGCAGCCCTGCTGGAGGGCTTTCAGCACCTCATGGGTTGGCGGAGTCCAGAGACCATGAGTACGTACGTGAAGACGATGAACAAACGTCAGGCTCTCCAGAGCCTTTTAGCGGATGAAGAAGTGCAAGAACAGAGTGTAACCTATACGCACATCGCATCTCGGTCGCACCAGTGCTCCCCCCAACTCGCTCCAGGACCAAATGGAGAATCATCACAACAAAACGCTCGTGAGCCGAACGAGCAGGGTGAATTGGACTGGTATGAAGAGTAGAAAGGATGGAGAGACCATGCAGTCACGGCTCACAACACCGGATGAACCTCGCGCTCAGGCGACGGAAGCTGGATCAGCCGCATCGACGCTGCAGAGAAAGGGGGCAACTCAGCGAAAAGGGAAGCACAATTTTGTGTATTGGGATCCTGAGGTCCAGCATGCAGCTTTTTTGAACTGGCTGCCGAAAGAACTCCACGATGCGCCAGGGATCAATTGGACCCAGCTTTCGCCTAATGTCATGCGGTATTGTATCATGACGATTAAAGACAGCCCCGATGCCGCCGTTCTCGCCGTGGCTGCTGCTTCCATGAGGAGTATTGATCAGGTGTCGCAACAAACGGCGCTGAAACAGATGAACCAACTGTTGCGAGAACTTCGCGCAACTGGCCAGGTTCATATCCTCTCCGACCTGAGACGGGAGGAGATCTGGTATGCCTGGGCCGAACGACAACAGCAGTCCACGAGAGGACACTCCCTGGTGAATGGGTATGTTGCTCTCGCAACCGGCCATCTGCCACGCTATCTTCATCTGCTTGAGCCAGGCCAGCGACAGCGTATGCAGCACTATCTGCTTCCACCGCCACCCCTGGACTTGAGAGAGAAATATTTTCCCTATCGGCAGCTCGATGCGGCTCAAAAAGCGAAGCGCAAAGCAGAAACAGATGTGCTTACTCCGCTCTATCCCGTCTTGCGGCAACTGGTCCGTTTGCGTAAGCAGCTTGCGGAACGCATGATGGCTACCATTCGGGAAGCACGCCGCAAAGTCGAAGCCAGGGAGGTTGAGCTGCCCTACCACTTTGAGTATCTTGATGTGATTCCTGAAGTGAACCGGGATGCGATCACAGTTGCCGAGCTCCACATCTTGGGACGCCAGGTGACCATGCCCCTCATCTTGTGGAACAAATCGACGTGGGTGCTCCATCATCAGGACCGCTATGACAGACGAAGTGTTCGGATGGCCAGGTACGGTATGGAGGCATATGCTCCCGAACACAACACCGTTTTTGTCCAATTTGACGGCCCGGTTGTCAACTGTTTGTGGTTTGGGGATCTCATCGAACGTCATTTGTTGCGGCGCTTTGATGCCAATGGCCTTCATCTGGACGGATACCAGGCCCGCTGGCGCTATGCACGCCAGTTCGGATTTTCCAACGGTGTCGAGTGCTCCAGACCAGGTCTCCTCAGTCCAGGAGACCCCTGGTTCTCGCGCTCAGCAGAACGAGGAGAAGAACTGGTTTTTGAACCCGAAAGTCTCTCTCGCAGCATTGTGATGGGTGCGGCACTGACGACCATTGCTCTCTCGAATGGGAGTCGGATGAATGAATTACTTCAAATCAGCTTCAACAAAGAACGGCGAATCGTCCGTACGGAAGAGGTGCCAGTGCTTGGACAGGACGGCTGCCCTCAGTTCGCAGAAGATGGCAAGCCACTGCTCAAGCAAGTCAAGCTCCACTTTCAACTGTTGTTGCCCAAAGGGGCAAAATCTGACGAAGAGCGCCAGTTGTTCCCCCTCTCGAAAGAAGCCGTCCGGCTTCTGGGAGAGGTGAAAGGGTTGCTCGAACAAGCGCATGGGGAAATTCCCCTGGTCTCTCCCGTACGGAACAATGCCAAATTTGAGCATCTCAAACCGGAACGCTATCTGTTCCAGTGGGATGCTTCTGCTGACGGAGTCGTTGGAGCCCTGAACACCCGTGATGTGCAAGCCCTCCTGCGCTTCATCTTGCACGGGCTCGATCTCTTCACGACCCAGGGCAAGCCCATTCGCGTCTCAGTGCATGTCCTTCGTCATGTGATGGCTACTCATGCCAGACGTTACCGTCATGTCCCACCAGAAGTGATTGCCCACTTCTATTTGCATCATCGTCTCCGGGAACTGACCGGCAGAACGCCGGGGCTTTCCGACGTCTCAGAGTATTACACGCTTCAGACAGAGGAGCAGCGGTTTGCTGCCATTCGAGTCGATTTGGATGAGCAAGAAGAATTGGATCACCTGTTGTTGCAGATGGCTCCGACGGTTCGGGATCTGGAGCAGAAAAACGCCGAGTTGCAAGCCGTCTACGAGATCTGGCATGCCTTACATCCGACAGCCTTTGGACACTGCGGTTGTCCGGGGCTGTGTCCACGGGGGAATGACCGGGCGCACTGCCTGGGGTGTGGTTATCATGTCGAAGACCCGGAAAAATTGGGAGCGGCGCTTGTCTGGCGAGAGTCCTACGCAAAGCAAGCAGCACTGTGTGAGGCACAAGGCAATGCGATCGATGCTCGTCAGGCACGCATCAAAGTGCAATTGCTTGATGACATGATCAACGTGATGCGTCTTCAGCAGACCGAGCAAGCCGCTGGCCGTTATATCCCGGTGTTTAAAGTACTCCCCTCTCCCTACCGCACACTGGAAGCTGACGATGAAACCGAAGACTAAGCGCAGCTCGCCGCGCTTCCCTCGTATGTACTCCGAGGCGCAGCTCGCCGGGATCAAACAATCTACCACAGCACGCCGACTGGCCACTGTTGAGCGACTGCAAACTGCCATTGAGGCGTTGAAAGAGAAAAAGCAAGAGATCTCGGTCCAGACGATTTACGACGAGTGCGGCTTACGCTACGCCGCGATCCATCGCAATCCAGAGGCGCTGGCGCTGTTTCGGGCGAACAGTACCCATCTCGTGGCTGAAAAGAAGCGTCGCAAGCGGAGGCCACACGAGGATACGAAAGCCGTGCCCACACCTCGCGATCCATTACTCAGCTACCAAAAGCCCCAACTGGTCGCGCGCCTGCGCTCAGTCCAGCAGCAGCTTCTGGAAGTGCAGCAAAACCAAGCTGCCTTGGTCGAGGCCAGGTTGCAACAAGAGGTCAGGATTGCGGAACTGGAAGCGAAACTAACGGTCCTGGAACCGTACCGAACCTTTGTGATGCAGATGCGTGCACAGATGCAGCGAGAGGAGCAAGGACGGTTCGGTGACTTCCCTCCAGGTATGTGACCATTGGAGATCCGTCGAATGAAAAACGACATCTGTACAACACGGATGCCGTTTTTCATTGGCTGGAGGCTTTCTCAGGGATATTTCCTTGCGTACAAAAATCTACTCCACCAAACGCCCGACTTCCCCCCGTTTGCGGCCAAAATAGCCTTTTGCACACACTCCCGTCAGGCGCCGACGCGGCTGAGGTGCCTCCGGGCCTTGGGAGAGGGCCCGTTGTCGGGTGGCATGCTTGGTCCCATCGATGTCGATCACCAGCCACCGCTTCCCTTCTCGATCCCACAGTCCTCCTTGAGAGGGAAAAGGAGAATGATCGATGAGATCTTGCAGAAAGAGCGAGCGAAGGGCTTGCACACAAGACGCATCCACATCTTCCAGAAAACGGCTGACCGTCGAGGGATGAGGCAGTTTCCCTCGCTCAAAGAGACCCATGACGAGATCGGCAAAGGGGCTCAGACGGGCATGAAAGGCTTCAAAGGTGGGTTCTCCGCTCACCGCATAGGCAAACAGGACCAGGAGAAAATCGATCACCTCATACTGCCCCATGCGACCACGGACGAGCCGAACCTTTTCTTGAAATTCCTGAAGCAGACCGTGCTTCTTGAACCGATGGGCAATGACCACCAACTCCCCGATCCACGAGGGCGGAGAGGCTTTCGCAGTGGGCGTCGAGTGGACGACAACGGATGTGTGTGTCATACTGGCTGGTGTCCTCCTTGTCTGGGAAACCTCAGTTATGGTTTGTTTCCCTTTTAAAGAGACACATTTCATCGCCTGATTGCCAGTTTTTCCCCTTTCAAAAATTCATTTCAGCCAACTCATTGCGCAATCCGTGGGATAGAGACCCAAATCGCTTGGTACGTTGCGGAACTGGCCGCTCGTGTGCTATCATGCGGTCGTAGAGCGATCTTACCGTATTGGCCTCGAAGATGGATGGCCGCGTTTGAGGGGACACCGCACGGCAAAACAGTATTTGCGGCGCTAGACGCGCCGCGGCGCGTACAGGCCCGCGAGCAACTGGAGAGGATTATCGTCGTGAAGAAATCCGCCCAAACCACGCACAACCAGCAGCTCAAGCGGGCGCGCACGAGCAAAGGCTGGTCTCAGGATGACGTGGCGCGCGCGGTTGGCACGGATGCTTTCACTATCAGCCGCTGGGAACGTGGCGTCACCGTACCCGGCCCGCATTTCCGCGAGAAACTTTGCGCGCTCTTTGTCCTGAGCGCGACGGAGCTTGGGCTGGTTCCAACGGAGAAGGACGAACGCTCCGACCAGCCCGCAGGCGCGCCGCAAGCGGTGACGCCCACAGCGGCGCCAGTCCTCGATCCTGCCATTCCTCCGTCACCAGCAGGGGCGCATAAGCTGGTGGGACGCGACGACCTGTTGAGCCACCTCAAGCAGAAACTGCTCACCGAAGGTAGCGTCGCGCTGTCAGCCCTGAACGGCTTGCCCGGCGCTGGCAAAACAGCCCTGGCAACGGCGCTGGCTTATGATGAGGAGGTGCGCGCGCATTTTCCCGACGGCATCTTGTGGGCAGGTCTGGGTTACAAACCAGACGTGCTAGGACTGCTGAGCCATTGGGGCAGCGTGCTGAATAGCGCGCCTGCCGACCTCGCGCAGCGCAGCCTTCCCGCCGCCTGGGCCGCCTGCATCCGCGCCGCTATCGGGCAGCGACGAATGCTGCTGGTCATCGACGACGCCTGGGATATCGCCCATGCGCTGGCGTTTCAAGTAGGCGGCGCTCACTGCGTTCATCTCATTACCACGCGCTTCCCAGAGATCGCGCAGCGCTTCGCCTCCGATGGCGCTGTCGTAGTACGCGAATTAGAAGAGGCCGATGGACGCTTGCTCCTCCTGCGGCTGGCGCCGGAGGCGGTGCAGGCCGAGCCGGAAGAGGCACAGAAGCTTGTCGCGGCGGTCGGCGCTTTGCCGCTGGCTCTGACGCTGTTGGGGAACTATCTGCGCGCGCAGGCGCACAGCGGGCAGCCGCGCAGGCTGCGCGCGGCGCTTGAACGGCTACGCAACAGCAATGAACGTTTGCAATTGGCCGAAGCTCAGACGCTGGTGGGAAGCTACCCCAGCTTTTCGGCAGGTACGCCCCTCTCGCTGCAAGCTGTGATCGGCATTAGCGACCAGCAGATGAGCGCCGAGTCTCGCGCAACCTTACGGACGCTGGCGCTCTTCCCGCCCAAGCCCAACACATTCTCCGAAGCGGCCGCCGTGGCCGTCAGCGCCCAGCCAGTAGAGACGCTCGATATGTTAACGGACGCCGGGCTACTGGAAAGCAGCGGGCCTGAACGTTACACACTGCACCAAACTATCGCCGACTATGCCCGCACCAACCTGGATAACGCGGCGGTTGCCGGGCGGCTGGTCTCTTACTTCGTCACCTATGTAGAGGCGCACGCCGGAGACTATGCTGCTCTGGACCGCGAGAGCAGCAATATCGTGGCAGCCCTGGAAATGGCGTTCGAGCAAGCAATGCAGTCAGCACTCGTGCGCGGCGCGCACGCTTTTGCGCCCTTTCTGATAACGCGCGGGCTGTATCAGGTGGCCGAGACCCAGCTTCAGCGATCCTTTCAGGCCGCCCAGGCATTGGGAGATGGCATCGGTCAGGCAACTGCGCATCTCCAGCGGGGGAGAATAGCGGAGCAGCGCGGAAACTACATGCAGGCAGAGTGGTTCTGGCAGAGCGGGCTGGCGCTCGCGCGCCAGAGCGGACAGAACAGCGACGTTGCGCCAATGCTGCTTGAGCTAGGCAATCTCGCGTGGGAGCAGGGACAGCCGAAACAGGCGCACCACCTCTATGAAGAGGCATTAGACATCTTTCGCAGCCTGGGAGACCAGCGCGGCGCGGCAGAGACCCTGAAGAGCCTGGGCAATCTGGCCGCTGACCAGGGGCAGCCGGAGCAGGCGCGCCATCTCTATGAAGAGGCATTAGACATCTTTCGCAGCCTGGGAGACCAGCGCGGCGCGGCCTTTACGCTGCATAACCTGGGCGTTCTGGCACGCGAACAGGGACAATTGGAACAGGCGCGCCACCTCTACGTCGAGGCGCTGGACACCCTGCGCCAGATCGATGATCAGCGCGGTGTGTCCTACGTGTTGAACAATCTGGGCAATCTGGCGCGGCAACAGAAACAATTCGCAGAGGCACGCCTGTTCCTTGAAGAGGCGCTTGCGATCCATCGTGGCCTGGAGAATCGGCATCGTATCGCCTTCGCCCTCTACAATCTGGCTAACGTGGCTGCCGATCAGCGACAATTCGCGGAGGCGCAGCGCTACCTGGACGAGGCACTGCCGATCTTCACTGATCTCCAGAGCCGACGCCATATCGCTCTCGCCTATCAGACGCTGGGTATTCTGGAACGGGAGCAGGGACACTTCGAGCATGCGCAGCAACGCTTCAGCGAAGCTCTGGCGATTTTCCAGGATATCAAAGACAGCCGCCAGGTTGCCCTCACACGACGCGAACAGGGAATGCTGGCGCAGCAACAAGGACAGCCGGAACAGGCGCGTCAGCTTTACAAGGAGGCGCTGGATGTGCTTCGCCGGCTAGGAGACAGCTACGAAATCGCCGTCACCAGCCAGGCGCTGGACGCCCTGGCACGCCCGTAGGGGCCAGATTTATCGCGCCCTGGGGACAACACGAGTTGCATCGGCGCGCACGGTTTCCCACCCAACCCTGCCGGGCGCGATAAATCTGGCCCCTACGCCCCAACGACCGACCTATCAAGACAACAATTTTGCTTCCGGTTCTGTATTGGCAGGCTGATCAGCGAGGTTTCGATCTATTTTTTCGAGAGTTTTATCTTTTATCTGCTCGAACTCGTGTGGGTTCAACTCGCGCCACTCTGTCCAGATGGCAATCAGAAATGCCTGGATGATACCAGCAACCGGAGAAGCGAGCAACGCGCCCCAGATGCCGAATAGCTCGCCGCCGGCTATCAGAGCCGCGATAGAGACAACTGGATGCAGGCCAACCGCACCACCTACAATGCGCGGCCCAACCACATCGCCTTCTATCACATGCACAACCACAAAGTATGCCAGCACAATAACAGCAATCAGCCAGCCCTTCGTCAAGGCAAGCAGCACGCAAATCGCTCCTGAGATCAGCACGCCCAGAATCGGGATAAACTCCAGTACAAAGGCGAGAACGCCGAGTAAGAGCGCGTAAGGAACGCCGAGGATCGCCATGCCAATACCCACCAGCACACCAACGAGGGAACAGAGGATCAATTGGCCGCGAATATAGCCTCCAACTACCCGTTGCAACGTATTCAGCGCGAAAGCTACTCGTCCGCGCTGGCGATGCGGCATATTTCGCCGCAGCCAGTTTGTGGCTCGGCCTCCATCGATCAACAGGTAAATACTCAGAATGGCTACCAATATGATATCCACCACGCCGCTAAAGACTCCGCTGAGGATCGGCAGGGCATCTCCGGCCAGCCCCGACGCGCTATTGATGATCTGGTTGCGGTACGAGTCGATTTGACTCGACGAGATACCGAGCGAGTTGAGGAACTGCTCTAACGGGGAAATGTGATTCCCTTTCCCCGGCGTCAACAAAAAATTCAGGTAGTTCGAGAGCGAAGAAGCTTGATCGACCGCTGTTCTGATAATCAGGTAGATCAGGCCGCCAATGCCGCCCAGGAAAATAAGATAGACGATAAGAATGGCGAGGAAGCGCGGCATCACACGGGCTAAAATGCCCACGGCAGGGGCCAGCGCATAGGCCAACAACGTTGCGATGACCAGCAAGAGGATGGTAGTCGTGATGTGTCCCGCCAACCAGATAATCAGGATTGCTACTCCCGACCAGGCCAGAATTGCGAGGGGAATATCACGCCGCCGCGACCATTTCGCCGCTTCTACCTGCACCTGGATCACAGTGGATTTGTTCGCCTCTCCGACTGGATCGCTGACCGGTTCGGGAATATCCACCGGCATCACTGCCACAACACTCGCGGTATCTTTTCGCACAGAGCCAGGCGGTCGCAATCTCTCCCTGAGCCTGCCCAGCGCCGCGCGTCCCGTCTTTGCCGTTGGCAGCACAGTTACGGCAGCTTTCGCGGAAAGATCAGTAGCCTTCTCTTTGGCTGATTTCGTCGTTATCTTTGGTGAAACATCCGCTTTTCTCTCCTCACCATCATTGTTCTCCATCCTCGCATACTCCTTCGTCTCTCTGAAAACGTCATACCAACCCCCGTAGCCGCGCCATTCATTGCGCCAGAGTCGATCAATCGGGCCTCTACGGGCGCAATGAATGGCACAGCTACCACCTCCATGTTCCTCCATACTATATTACGTTAAAAAGAGAAAAAAGGCGTTTGTTTTCCACCGATTTGTGAATTATTACCAGGGCAAGGCTTTGCCCCTACCCTTGCCCAGGGCAAGCGCAAGGCTTTGCCCCTACCCTTGTCCAGGGCAAGCGCAAGGCTTTGCCTCTACCCTCTATGTCCTCTGCGATCCTCAACTCTGCGCGCCTTCAACTCGAAGCGCGGCAGCGTATCTTTCGGCACGGCCTCGACCGGGATACGCAAATTGAGCGCGACATGCAATTCTTGCTGAATGTGTGACGTAACAGATGGCGGACACTCGGCCTCGATGGCGATCTCGTCCATCGCGCCATCCTTTGTCACAATGATGCGATATTCAGCTACGTCCGGGAAACGATGCAGCACGTCGGCCAGCGCCGATGGGTAGACGTTGACGCCGCGCACAATCAACATATCGTCGGCGCGCCCCAGCACACCGCCGGGCAGCAACAGAAACGAGCGCCCGCAGCCGCAGCCATAGCCGCCGTGCCGCACCACGTCGCCCGTGCGATAGCGAATGGCCGGGCTGCCCCAACGTCCCAGATTCGTCAATACGAGTTCGCCCACCTCGCCCTCTGCGACCGGCTGCTGATGCAGAGGATCAAGGATTTCGGCGATGAACTCGCCTTCGTTGACATGCACGCCGTTCTGCTGCGAGCAAGCGAAACCGAACGCGCCCATCTCCGTCATGCCCGCGTGGTCATACGTCCGCGCGCCCCACGCTTGCTCTATGCGCTCGCGCGTCGCCGGAATCGACGCGCCCGGCTCGCCCGCGTGGACGGTGACGCGCACCATCAAATTGCGCGTATCCATGCCGTGTTCTTGCGCCACTTCCGCCAGCCGCAGGGCGTAGCTGGGCGTGCAGACCAGCACAGTCGCGCCCACGTCCTGCATGGCGCGCAGGCGCTGTACCGAGTCCATGCCGCCGCCGGGGACGGTCAGCGCACCCAGGCGCTTCGCGCCCTCGTAGCCCGACCAGAAGCCGATGAACGGCCCAAAACTGAAAGCCAGGAACACGATATCGTCGCGCGTGACACCCGCCGCGCGGTAAATCGCCGTCCAGCACTCGGCCCACCAGTCCCAACTCGCCTGTGTATCAAGTATCTTGAGCGGGCTGCCCGTCGTGCCGGATGTCTGATGTAGCCGCACGTAATCGCTCAACGGATACGTCAGGTTGCTGCCATAAGGCGGATACGCGGCCTGATCAGCGATCAGCTCGCGCTTATTGGTGAAGGGCAGGCGCGACAGATCGGCCAGGGTCTCTATGGCCGGAAACGTCCCACCGCCCGGCGCTAACTTCTCGTGATAGAAGCGGTTGTATGGCAAAATACGCGCCATCCCATCATGCAGGCGGGACAGTTGATGAGCTGCGATGGTTTCACGGGAAGCGGTTTCCAGATCATACATGAAGCTACGAATCCTTTCTACAGAAATATAGGATATACCATGTGGCGGCGCAATTGATTGCGCCAGTAGGGCCGATTCAGGCACAATCAATTGCGCCGCCACATTCCATTTCTCGATCGGCATAAACATAGACTACATCAGCGCGCTCAAGGCCCGGCGAATATAGATCGGCGTGACCTGTTTGCGATAGTTGATCGTCAGGTCAGCGTTGTCGAGCGGCTTGGCGCGTTTAGCGGCTAACACGGCGACGGACACGATCAGGTCGGTCGTGAGACGCTGTCCGATCAATGACGCGGCGGCTTCGCTGGCCTCGACGGGATGCGAGGCCACCGCGCCAAGCGTGAGGCGCGCGTCCGCCACCGTACCGTCGTCAGCAAAGCGCAAAGCGGCGGCGACGCCGAGAAGGGGAAAGTCGAACGAGCCGCGGCGGCGCAGTTTCAGATAGACGCTGCGCCAGCCAGCAGGCGGCGGCAAAATGATCTCGCTCAGTATCTCGTTATCCGCCTTCGCGTACGGCTGCATCCCATCGTCGCGGTAAAGTTCGCACAGTGGAATGACGCGCTCGCCATCTACGCTGACCAGCCGCGCCTGGGCGTTCAGGCTGATCAAGACGGGCGCGGTATCCGCCGAGGAGATGGCCCAGCAGCGCGGGCTGCCCGGCGCGACGAGACAGATAGCGCCATCTTTTTTCATGCAATAGCCAATAGACTGGCGCCAGAACTCGGTCTGGTTATAGTAGTTGCAGCGCGTATCCAACAGCACGTTGCCACCGATAGTACCCATGTTGCGCAACTGCGGCGTGGAAACGGAGCCAGCCGCCGTCGTCAGCGCCGGGTAATACTCCTGCAAGGCGGGATGCTCAGCAATCGTCGTCAGCGTGACACCCGCGCCCAGGCGATAGCCCTGCTCAGACGAGCCGCTGATCTGTTTGAGCGCGGCAACCTGGCGCAGACCGATCAGGACGGGCGGCGTGAACTGACGACGCTTCATGTTCGGGTAGAGGTCGGTTCCTCCCGCCACGAGCATTGCCGGTGAACCTTCACCGGCCAACATCCGCGCCGCTTCGTCCAGATTGCGCGGGGCGAGATAGCGGAATGGTGGTAGTCTCAGCATCAGGCCATCTCTCCTTTTGAAGACGCGCGCGCGAATTTGTTCTCGGTATGAGCCTGCACAGGCGGCATGGCGTCAGGCGTCCACCTGACCAGGCGTGTCGGCCAGGGCGATGGCGCGTCAACGGGCGACACTTGCGGACGCGGCGCGGCGCGCGTATCGCGGGCGTCCTTCAACGCCTTGAGAACCTTGTCCGGCGTGATCGGCGTCTCGTCAATGCGCACGCCGATGGCGTCGTAAATGGCGTTGGCTATCGCCGGAATGACCGGGTTGAGCGGTCCCTGCCCGGCTTCTTTGCCGCCAAACGGCCCTTCGCTGTCGGGATGTTCCACCAGAATAGTCTCGATCTCCGGCGTATCCAGCGTGGTCGGCAGCTTGTAATCGAGCAGCGAAGGAATTTTGTGCAGTCCCTTACGGAACACCTGCTGCTCCATCACCGCTTCGCCGAAGCCCATGTAGCCGCCGCCCTCGACCTGCCCGGCTACCAGCAGCGGGTTGATGCTCTGTCCAACATCATGCGCCAGCCATAGCTTCTCAACGGTAAATTCACCGGTCTCGACATCCACGGCCACTTTCGCCACGCAGGTCGAGTAAGAATAGGCCGGCGACGGGCCGACGCCCGCGCCTTTATAATCGCCATGAATATCATCCGGCGGAGCATACGATCCCGACGAGACCAGCGCCCCAAACTTCGCCTCCGCCAGTTGTACAGCAGCGGTAAAAGGCAGCATCACGCCCGGATCGTCCTCGTCGTAGATGACGCCGCTCTCGGCGGTGAGGCGCGCGGCGGGTATATGCAGTTTCTCAGAGACAACCTCGAAGAGTTGATCCCTCAGCGTGCGCGCGGCGGCGATGGCCGCGTTGCCCGCCATGAAGGTCACGCGGCTGGAATACGAGCCGAGATCGACAGGCGTGAGCGTAGTATCCGCTGTCTCCAGGTGAATATGCTCCGGCTCGATGCCCAGTTCCTCGGCTACAATATAGGCCAGGATCGAGGTTGAACCCTGCCCGATGTCGGTCGCGCCGCAGTAGACAGTCACGCCGCCGCCGCGATCGAGGCGAATCTGCACCGCGGAATGCGGCAGATCGTTCCAGTAGATCGGCTTGCCCGCGCCGCAGATGTAGGTTGACGCCGCCAGCCCCATGCCACGTTTGATAGAAGCTTCCTGGGCTGACGCGCTGGGCGCGCTAAATCGCGCCTCCGCATTTTCGGCTCTCCGAAATTCATGCCAGCCGGAACGTTCAACGACTTTATCAAGGCATTCATCAAGAGCGCAGCTAGTGATGCGCAGACCATTGACGGTGCGTGTGTACGGCTCAACCAGGTTGCGGCGGCGCAGTTCGAGCGGATCGATGCCCAGGTCGCGCGCGATCTTGTCCATGTGGACTTCAACGGCGTAGCGCGGCTGCGTCGTGCCGTGGCCGCGCTTGGGGCCGCACGGCGGTTTGTTGGTGAAGAGACGCATCCCCTCGAATTTATAGGCCGGAAGTTTATATGTCACCGGCTGCAAAGAACCTGTATAGTAGGTCGTGGCGATGCCATACGATCCATACGCGCCGCCGTCAAGGAACGAGCGGAAATGCATGGCCGTGATCGTGCCGTCGCTTTTGACGCCGGTCTTGACCCACATCTTGACGGGATGCCGCCCGCGATGGTTCAGAAAAACCTCTTCGCGCGTGCAGGTGATCTTGACGGGCCGAGCGGTGCGGCGCGCCAGTTCAGCCGCGCACATCTCGTGCGAAAACGGGTCGCTTTTGCCGCCGAAGCCGCCGCCGACATTGGGCGCGATGACGCGCACATGCGAGGGCGGGAGCGCCAGCACTTTGCTCAATTCGCGATGCACGTAGTGCGGCGTTTGCGTGGATGACCAGAGCGTCAGTTTGCCGCCGACGGGATCGCTGGGGTTGGGTTCCCAGTTGGCGACGCAGGCGTGGGCCTCCAGCGGCGCATGGTTGTTCCCTTCATAAAAGAACCAGTCCTCGCGCACGTAATCAGCTTCAGCAAACGCGCCTTCAATGTCGCCAAATTCGTAGGAGACCGTTTTGTGAATGTTGCCGATGCGCGCCTCGTCGTTGATCTTCACTTCGGGATGCGCTAACGCCTCGTCGATGCTCATCAGCGCGGGCAGCACTTCATACTCGACAGCGATCAGCTTCATGGCCTCGTCGAGTGTATCGGGATCGAGGGCCGCGACGGCGGCAACGGGATCGCCGACGTAGCGCACCTTGTCGATTGCCAGCGCGTACTCGTCCTGGCTGGACGGGAGAATCCCATACTTGCGCGGCAAATCCTGCCCGGTGATGACGGCAACGACGCCGGGCAGCGCCCGCGCGCGGCTGGTATCGATGTCGATGATGCGCGCGTGAGGATGCGGCGAGCGCAGCAGCCGCCCATAGAGCATACGCGGCAGCATGATATCGTCGGCGTAGAGCGCGCGCCCGGTCACTTTGCCGTAGGCGTCGATCTTCGGGCGCGGCGTACCGATCACCTTGTAAGCTTTTTTCGTCTTATCAAGCGGTTGGATAGCCATGAGATGCCTCCTCTCGCGCGTCTTCCATGCCAGCCTCTCCGGGTGAGAGGTAATTAGCCGCCGCGTCAACTGCCTCGTAAATCTTGGTATAGCCGGTGCAGCGACACAGATTCCCGGCCAGCGCCTCTTTCATCTGCTCGCGTGTGGGCCGCGGGTGATCGCGCAGCAACGCCGCGCCGGAGAGCAGCATAGCAGGCGTGCAATAGCCGCATTGTGCCGCGCCCAACTCGGCAAAGGTCTCCTGGAGCGGGTGCAGCTTGCCGTCCCGCTCCAACCCCTCGATAGTGGTAATCTCGCAGCCCTGCACTTCAAGCGGCAGCGTGAGGCAGGACAGCACAGGCGCGCCATCGACCAGGACGGTACAGGCTCCGCACTCGCCCAACTCGCAGCCATGCTTCGTCCCGATCAGGCCCATATCTTCGCGCAACACCTCCAGCAGCGTATGGTGCGGCTGTACGGCTACCTCATGTCGTTCGCCATTCACATACAACGTGATGAGTTCTCGCATAAGTATGCTCCTTCTCTATACCGCCGTGACGATCAAGCTGCCGGTTGAGGCGCGCCCAACGCCCGCGAAATTTGTTCCGCTTCGGCGCGCATTTGCTGGGCCGCGCTTTGCATGGCTTCCTCGTCGAAGTGCGAGGCAAAACCTACGATCCAGAGCAGGGCTGCCAGCGTCGCGCCTGGGCCATAGATCGCTACGGCCACGGCATTGACGCCGACAAGATATTGCTCGTGATCCATGCTGACACCGCCGCGTGCTGCCGCTTCGACAACCGCGAGATACTGTTCAGGATCGGTAAGCGAATGCTCTGTGAAGCGCGGCAACTCGTGCGCGCGCAAAAACGCCACGCGCCGCGGGCGCGGCCAGCTTGCCAGGATCAGCGGTCCGGTAGCCGCCGCCAACAAATGCACGCGCGTGCCGCGATGCGCCGTAATATGCAATATTGGACTCTCACTCTCGTCCTGCACGCATTCGATCACGCGCGTGCATTCCGACTCGACGCGCCCAAGCAGCGCCGTCTCACCGATGCTGGCAGTGAGGCGGCGCATA
>DATLSW010000251.1:0-4008 GCA_035533955.1 Ktedonobacteraceae bacterium
AGGCTCTCCACCAGCAGCGTACTCGGCAAGGCCGTTTCATCCAGCGTGACTGGCACGAGCAGCTTGAAGAAGCGCTGCGCGATGAGGATATGGCGCTTCGTCCAGGCGAACGAGGCCGCGCGGTGACTCCACAGCACGACCACGGCCGCGCTGCCCAGGATGGCGTTCTCAATGAGAGAGGGATACGAGGCGTCACGCGGTGTCGGATAGTCCGGTTCGCACCAGACGGTGTAGCCTGCCTGCTCTAATCCCTGCCGGATCTGACTGGCACAGGGCGCGTCTTCCTGGGTAGAGGAGAGAAAGATCGTCGTCATAAAAAGGGGAGGTTGCTTCTCATTCCCCTATTTGTTACAATGAGCGTACATCTTGTCGTTGGGCAACATGGTGACAGTTATGGAGGAGCAGCCTGTGTCGAAAGTGTACGCAATCGCGAATCAGAAGGGCGGCGTCGGCAAAACCACTACCGCGATCAATCTCGCCACGTTTCTTGCCGCCGCCGGACGTCGGGTCTTGCTGGTCGATATGGACCCGCAAGCCAATACAACAAGCGGCATCGGCGTTTCCAAGCATCTCAAGCAATATACGATCTACGAGTTACTTGTGCAAACAGAAGAGGAATTGAGCATTTTTGATGTGCTTGTTCCCACGGAGCGGCGCGAACTGGTGGTCGCCCCTTGCACGGTCAATCTCACCGGCGCGGAACTAGAACTGGTGGGCGCAATTGGGCGCGAGCATAAGTTGCGCCAGGCGCTCGCGCCCATTCGCGAACGCTGCGACTACATCATTATCGATTGCCCTCCCTCGCTGGGCCTGCTCACTGTCAATGCTCTGGTCGCCGCCGACGCGGTCATCATCCCCATTCAGTGTGAATATCTGGCCCTCGAAGGACTTACCCAGTTGCAGGATACCATCCGCATCGTGAAAAGCCGCCTCAATCCCGGCCTCTATGTCGCGGGCGTCGTCCTCACCATGTTTGACCCACGCACGCGCCTGGCCGGCGAGGTTGTGCGCGAGGTGCGCAACTTTTTCCCTAAAGAGACCTTCCAGACGATCATTAACCGCAATGTGCGCCTGAGCGAGGCTCCCAGTTTTGGGCAGGCCATCCTGGATTACGATCCGACATCGCCGGGCGCGCTGGCCTACCGTTCTCTGGCAGAGGAGGTTATGGGCCGTGGCTAAACAGAAATTCAGCCTGGGGCGCGGCCTCGACGCGCTGATCTCCGGCGCGTCCGACGTGATTGCCCAGCAGCCATCACACGTTGACGAACACGCCATCGTCTTTGTCCCCATCGACAGCGTCATGCCCAATCCGCGCCAGCCGCGCCGCGCTTTTCGCGAGGACGATCCCAAGCTGCTGGAACTCAGCGCCTCTATTCAAGAGCATGGCCTGTTGCAACCGCTCGTAGTGACGCGCCTGGATGCGCTTGATCAAGCAGCCGACAATCAGCGCGATCCGTGGAGCAACGGCGAGCAGCCGCGGGTCAACGCGCCTGTCGTGCAATTTCAGTTGATTGCCGGTGAGCGGCGCTGGCGCGCTTCTCGCCTCGCCGGTCTGAGCAAAGTGCCGGTCGTGATCAAAGAAGCCACGCCGCAGCAGATGCTCGAACTGGCCCTGATCGAGAACATCCAGCGTGCCGACCTCAATCCTATCGAGGAAGCCCTGGCCTACCAGTCGCTTGTCCAGGAGTTTGGCCTGACGCAAGAAATGGTCGCACAGCGCGTCGGCAAGGATCGTTCCACTATCACCAACGCGCTGCGTCTCTTGCAGCTCTCGCCGAAGCTGCGCGAGGCGCTGATCAACCAGCTTGAGCATTTCACGGAAGGACACGCCCGCGCCCTCGTCGGCATTACACGCGAAGAAGACCAGCTCATGGCGATGCAGAAGATCATCGCCCTCAAACTGAACGTGCGCCAGGCCGAGGAACTGGCGGCGCGCATCAAAGCTGCCGAACGCGCCGCCGATCAGTCCATTGCCGCGCCCCCGCGCCGCACCCCCGACCTGGACGCCCTCGAAACGCAGTTCCGCGACGCCCTCATGGTCAAGGTCGATCTCAAATTGAACACCAAAGGCAAAGGAACTTTGGTACTACACTTCAATAACCAGGACGAGTTGGAGCGTTTATATAGCCGACTGGTGAAACCAGAAGAATAAATGTGGGGCCATGATTTATCATGCCCGAACGTAGGGGCCAATTGATCGCGCCCCCGCAAGAACGGACAAACCATATGACCACGGTAGAGAATCCATACGAGAAGGTACGCCGCAAGCTGGTGGCTTCACGCATCGAATTTATGGGACAACTGGCAAAATTCAGCAAAGAAGAACTGAGGGCGCGGCCCGGCGATGACGAGTGGTCGCCGCTTGAGATAGCCAACCATCTCTATATCACCGATGGCTTAGCCTTGCGAGAGATGCAGCGCGTGCAGGACGAAGATAATCCCCTCATGGAGGCTCTCGATGAGGAGGGGCCGCGTCAGACGCGCGCGAGTGGGCCGCCCGCCTCGCTCGAAGCTGTGCTGGCGGGGATGGCCGCGCGCCGCGAGGAGATTTTCGAGTACCTCGCGTCTTTGCCGGTCGAAGCATGGCAGCGTCCTGTGCGCCATCACACCTGGGGCCAGCTCAAATTCTACCAGCTTGTCAACGTCATACCGCAGCACGACCTGCTGCACGCCCAACAACTGGCAAAGATCAGAGGAGAGGCATGATAAGGTTTGACAGCCGCGCGGCTATCAAACCTTATCATGCCCTTTCCCTACATCCAGATGCGCCATTTGTCCGATGAATCGACGCCGGAATCCTCCGATAATCCGGCGTCATTCGGCCAGATCGTTGCATCATTGCCGAGCGCCTTGAGCGCGATGGCAACCGCGCCCGCCCAGGTCTCATCCATGCTCAGAGCAGCCAGTTCCGCCGTGGAAAAGAAGCGCGCGTCATCAACCTCGTCGGTATTGGGCCGCAAGTCGCTGACCGGCGACACTGAGCGCGCCTTGAACATAAAGAAGTAGTTGTGTTCGCCGCTGTCCATCACCCAGATGCGCACTCCCATCAACCCTTCGATCTGCACGCGCAAATTGGTTTCCTCGAACGTCTCGCGTGCCGCCGCCACATCCGGCAACTCCCCAACCTGCACGCGCCCCGCCGGCAACAAATAGCGCCCTTTCGTCACCCCGCGCATATTGCGCACCAGCAGCACAGCGCCATCATGAACGACAATCGCCCCCGCGCCAATGCTGACGGGACGAGTGGAGTGTGGGTAGGACATGGCAAAGGCTCCTCGCTTAAAACAAATATCCCTGTTGCGATTCAGCGATCTTTAATTCTCTTGGTTTAACTCCGTCGGTATCAATGCCAATGATCAGGACAGGTATATCGATGTCGGCAACGCCCCGATGTTCCAAATCCCACACAAACTGCTCAAAATAAGATACGCCGGTAGACATTACTTCGGCCAGCCCCTTGACAGGTACAATCTCTATGCCGCAATCGATCACATCAAGATTTGCGAAGATCGTCATTTTCGCGCAAATATCATAGATGATATCGCCGAATGATCCTTTATCGAATTGCATCTCGATTCCTAACCTATTCTTCACAAAGTCCATTTCTCGGTAAATCTGTTGCTCTTCACCTCGCTCAGTTCGTGGGATATATCCAGGCACGTAGTAATTCTTTGAGTATTCCACGGCAACTTTATAATTTTGCCAGCTTCTCGCCAGAAATTGCTCTCGAAAAGCATAGTTCAGCGCCGATGTACCATACCGTTCTCTATTGGATACTCTGCTTGTTCTTGCTTGACAATGCTCAGCGTCTACCGCCTGAATAACCTGCCAAACCTCGTCTAGCTGTTGCCTATGTTTTCGGGCAATAACATCTTTGCCGTTATTAAATGCGTAGACTCCGACAATGTGCATTCTTTGAACCCTGCCTTCTATAAAGAATAGTATACACGGCCCCGCTTCGTCAAACAAGGAGACAGCGCACATGCGGTGACATGATATACTATTCTC
>DATLSW010000252.1:0-5402 GCA_035533955.1 Ktedonobacteraceae bacterium
CTGCAGAATCGGTGGCGCTGACCTGGAAATCGATAGAATTGGGGAAATGCACGGTATCGCTTTCCGCGGTCACCGTAATAGGATCGCTGTTGGTATGCGCGTAGGCTGGCAGCGAAACAGTGATTGAGAGAAAAAAGACGCCGCAGAAACACAGAACGATAGAGCGCATAAGAAGGGTAAGCCGCAAAGACATAGAGAAGGCTCCTCTCGCTGATTCATTCATAAGATATGGTGTGTCCTTCATTGTACACGATTTTTCGTGACCTGAATAGGTAGGTTTGTTAAAGAGGCGAATTTTATCCGTTCAGATAAGTAACCGATGATATCGCAATGGGAGAAATCGGTTTGAAAATTTCTAGGAATTCGTTCATATTGAGGAAAGGGTCGCCGCATCCCCCTCTTTTTCAAGGAGGGGTAAGGCGGCCCTCACAGAGACTTCATTAAGATTAGAACACATAGTATACTACATCAAAAGAGAGTTCAATGAGCATCAAAGCCTACAAGTATCGCATCTATGCGAACAAACAGACAACCGAGAAACTGCAATGGGTGCTTGACCGATGCCGAGAAGTGTACAATACTGGCTTGCAAGAGCGCCGTGACGCCTATGAGATAGCGGTCAAACGTCATCCCAACTACTATGATGACGAGATGCGCAAGCGCCTCACCCGTGAGTATGCCATTGGCTACTACGAACAAAAACGCGAACTGGTAGACATCAAAGAGGAGCGGCCAGAGTACCAGAAGATTGCCTCACATGTCCTGCAAGATGTGATTCTGCACTTGAAACGCGCCTATGATGACTTCTCTCGGCGCGTGCAAAATGGCGAACAACCGGGCTATCCCAGATTTCAAGGGTGCAATCGGTATGATTCGTTCTGCTATCCTGATGGGGCAGGCTGGAAGTTGGAGGCAAAAGAGCGCCCGGCAGACAAAAAGGGCATCGTCCGAGTGAACTTGAAATTGACGAAGATTGGCATGGTCAAACTCCACCTGCACCGCAATATGCAAGGCATGATCAAAACGCTCACGATCAAAAGAGAGAGGGAGTACTGGTATGCAGTTTTTACCTGTGAGGTTGGCAAGCTCGAACCTCTGCCTGCAAGCTATGAAGATGTCGGCTTTGATCTGGGCGTGACCCATTTCGCCGCGCTCTCCAATGGGGAATTTCTTGATCATCCCCGCTATTTCCGTAAAGCAGAGAAAAAGCTGGCAAAGGCACAGCAGGCCCTTTCACGCAAGAAAAAGGGAAGTCACCGACGCAAGAAAGCCGTCCAGGGTGTAGCAAAGTGTCACCGCAAGGTTGCCAATCAACGCAAAGACTTTCAGCACAAAGCCTCACGCAAGCTCGTCAATCAGTATCAAGTCCTGGTCTTTGAAGACTTGCAGACGAAGAACCTCACAAGGAGGCCAAAGCCCAAACAGGACGAAGAAACAGGGCAATATTTACCCAATGGAGCAGCAGCGAAAGCCGGGTTAAACAAATCGATTCTCGATGCCGGATGGAGTACGTTTACACAGATGGTCAGCGTCAAGGCAGCATGGGCCGGGCGTACCGTTCTCTTTGTAGACCCATCCAGAACATCACAGATCTGTCCCAACTGTGGAACCATTCGCAAGAAGACGTTAGACGAACGATGGCACTCCTGCGAATGCGGGTGTGAACTGGATCGGGATACGGCATCAGCGAAGGTGATTTTAGACCTGGGACGAAAACACCTTTTTGGTCGGGACGCGGCCAACGTCGGCAACGGCGTAGAAGCCACCGAGATCTTCCCGGAGGTACGTTCACTATGAATAATAACCTCTGGAACGCACAACAGCAGAACGGACACCAACCGCCGCCGCGTCAAGGTAGTCTTTTGCGCGATTATCGCCAACAGCAGCCACCGTCGCAACCAGGCGTGCAGCAGATGCCACCGGTGCATCAGTCACCGCTGCCGCCGCAAGGGCCACCGCCATATTCGCCGCTGCCGCCCGCGCCGCCGCAGTGGTCACCCGGCCAGCTCGCGCAACAGCCACCACCGACGCAGTGGCCTTCGCCGCACGGCGGCCAGCCGCCGCGCCTGCCTGCCGGGCCGCAGGGCTGGATGGCAAATACAGTACAGCGCGTGCGCCAGTGGTCGGGACGTATGCGCGCTGTCCCGCCGGTTGATCAGAATCCGCTCGTTCTCTATCGCCCGCCCGCGCCCGCGCCGCTGCCAAAAGCGCAGCCCTGGCAGCGCTCGCGCTCCACGCGCGTCACCATGATGATGCGGCATCGCCGCAAACGCTGGCGAGCGCAACGCCCGCAAAAAGGCAAGGTCTGGGCCATCGTCACAGCGGTTACGCTGCTGCTGATCGTGATTTCCACTTCGGCGAGTACTGCTTTTGCCTATAGCTATTACCAAAGTCAGTTGCCGCGCTTGCAGGGACTGGCGAATCAACAGGTGGAACAGACAACCCGCATCTATGACCGCAATGGGACGCTGCTCTATGAAGTCTACGATACCACAACAGCGGGCAGCGGACGCCGCACGACGGTTTCCTATCAAAACATTCCGCAGGTGATGGACGATGCTATGATCGCGGCGGAGGATCACACGTTCTGGACCAATTCTGGCATCGACCCGCAGGGTATCTCGCGTGCCGCCTACGAGTACGTTGCGCATCATGGCGTGGTCGATGGCGGTGGTAGTACCATCACCCAGCAATTGATCAAGAATCTGACCAACGATACGCAGGATACGCTCGCGCGTAAAATCCCCGAAGCGGCGCTGGCAATCGGCCTGACGCAGCAATATCCCAAGTGGAAAATCCTGGAGATGTATTTCAACATCTCCCCCTTTGGTTCGCAAGACCTGGGCGTCGAAGCGGCTACCGAAGACTATTTCGGCCTTATGCCGCAGTGCGATAAAAATTTCAATTGCACGCCGGCCATCTCCTATTTGAACTGCGTGGCCGGCCATCAACAGCAATGCAACCCTACGCAATGCGCGACATCTAAGTACTGCAATCCACTGCTTGGACTGGCGCGTGCCTCGCTGCTGGCCGGTCTGCCGCAAAGCCCGGTGATCTTCGATCCGACGCTCGGCTATGTCGATACCACCGCTTCGCCGCCGATAAAATATTACCTGGAACGCCAGCAATACGTGCTACAGCAGATGGTGCAGCTAGGGTTGAGCGAGCCGGGGCTGGGGACGATTACGCCAGCTATAGCGAACGCGGCGCTAGCGTTGACGGCCAACACCACCTTCAAGCCTTACCAGCACATCTACTATCACGGCGATCAACATTTCGTGAACTGGGTCATCGCGCAATTAGAGCAGCAGATGGGTGTCGAGACGTTCCTCACCGGCGGCTTCAACATCTACACGTCCATCGACACCAACCTGGAACACTACGTCGAGGCCGCCGTACATCGCCATCTCTACGTACCAGACTATCAACCGTTCCAGGGTGTTACTGTAGCGATCAATACCAATAACAACGTCAATGACGCTGCTGTTGTGGTAGAAGATGCTAAGACGGGCGAAATCCTGGCAATGGACGGCAGCGCCGACTACAATTCAACCAACCCGGAGGTCTCCGGCAATGTGAATATGGCGACCGCGCCGCGCCAGCCGGGGTCGAGCATGAAGGCCATTGTCTACACAGCGGCCTTTGAAGAGGGCTGGTATCCCGGTATGGTTCTGCCCGACGTGAAGACTGAGTTCCCAACCGGAAGCGCTCCTGTCGTAGCTAACTGCGCGACAACCGCCTATTGTCCGAGTGATTACGACGGCTTATATGCGAATCAGAATGTCACTATTCGGAACGCCACTGCGAACTCGCGCAATGTGCCTGCTATTCGCACTTCCCTCGTGGCCGGTTTGTCGAATGTGATCACCCTGGCGCAGCGCATGGGCATCACGACCTTGAACGCCCAGCAGGATAGCAACCAGTCGCTCGCTCTGGGTACTTCGGCCATTCCTCTGGATCAAATGGTGGGCGCGTACCAGACTCTCGCCGATAACGGCGTGCATGTGCCGCCGCACTATGTGCTGGATATCTGGGACAACTACGGCCACCATCTCTATCACTTCGATCCCAATCATCCCGACGGCGCGCAGGTCGTCAGCCCGCAGATCGCCTTCCTGATGACTTCGGTACTGTCTGACGAATACGCGCGCCAGGCCGAGTTCTGGCCTGACCACGAACTCTCTTTCTGGAGCCCGCCAATTAGCTACAACGCGCAGCCTGATCCGCTCTATCCAGATGTTGCTGCCAAAACCGGTACAACCGATAATTTCAAAGACAACCTGACGATCGGCTACACATCGAAAGTTGTGGTTGGCGTCTGGGCGGGCAATGCCAACGACCAGGCGATGGTGAATGTCATCGGCATTACCGGTGCGGCCCCCATCTGGCACAGCGTTATGACCTATATCAGCGGCATGTGCGATCAGTCGTTCGACTCGATCCCCTGCGGGCATCCTGATCTTGTCTACCATCCGACTACGTTCACACCGCCTCCAGGGGTGGTGAAGGTATGCGTCAATCCGCAGAACGGCCTGCAAGTTCCCAACGGCGTTAGCAGCAATTGTGATTACATGTTGCAAAATCAGACGCCGCAGCAGACGGGAGTGATTAACTCGCCGCCGCCGCCGCCGCCGGGAGGGTAGAATGATTGAGCCAGCAGCACAACAGGAAACGGGAACGTTAGTTATGCAACCCAGGACGGTAGCTTTCCAGGGCGAGCGCGGCGCGTTCGGCGATGAAGCGGTACAGGTCTACTTTGGCCGCGACGCTGAGCCGCGCCCGTGCCGCGGTTTCGCCGACGTCTTTCGCGCCGTTTCGACGGGCGACGTCGATTATGGGCTGGTTCCCGTAGAAAACTCGCAGGCGGGCAGCATCAACGAGGTCTACGACTTGCTGCGCCAGCACGATCTCTTCGTCACAGGCGAGATCAGCCATCCCGTCAATCACTGCCTGCTCTGCCTGCCGGGGCAAGCATTAGGCGATATCAAGCGCGTCATTTCTCATCCCCAGGCGCTGGCACAGTCTGACCAGTACTTGCGCGACCTGGGCGCGGAGATCGTCGCCACCTATGATACGGCGGGCAGCGCGAAGATGATCCGCGAGGATAACCTGGTCGGCGTAGCCGCCGTGGCCGGCAAGGGCGCGGCAGAACTGTACGATCTGACGATCCTGGCTGAGGGCATCCAGACCATCAAGGACAACTACACGCGCTTCATCGCTCTGGGGCGCGAGCCAGCGCCGCGCCGCGACGAGCCTGCCAGGACGATGCTGGTGATGGCGACCGCGCACCAGCCCGGTTCGCTCCATGCCTGCCTGGGCGTGCTGGCCGCCAACAACATCAACCTGCTCAAACTGGAGTCGCGCCCGTCGCGCCAGCGCGTCTGGGAGTATGTCTTCTACCT
>DATLSW010000253.1:0-6157 GCA_035533955.1 Ktedonobacteraceae bacterium
GGCCGCGCGGCACGCTGAGAGGCTATTGGCGTCACCGGTTGAGTTACAATCAGCTCGCGCATCCTGGAGAACAGGACATCACCGCGCACGTCAATTTCAGCGCGCTCATCGACGAGGGTCGGCAACTGGGTCTGCGCCTGCACAGGTTCACGACGCAGCGCGACTGGCTCAAGGGATTGGATATTGACGAAGAGGTAGAACAGCGGCGCGCCTCCGAATTTGCCGCTGCCGATAGCGAACGCGCCACGGATCGCGGCCAGATCGCCTTGCTCAAGTGGTACGACCTGCGCAATCGCCTCGCGGCGCTGACCGATCCATCAGGCATGGGCAATTTCAAGGTACTCGTGCTGCGCCGCTAATATTTGCGTGGATACGTGTAATTATCATACGAATTGCTCGCGCCAGGGGCGACCCCGGTATTGGGGAAGCCGCCGTAGCCATGCTCGCGCAGCGTATTGCCTGTGGTCGTAGCGGGAGTGGGCGTCGGAGCGCTGGTCGGGCTGGCGGTCGGCGTAGCGCCGGTGGTCGGTGTCACCGTTACCGGCGCGGTAGTAGGCGTCGGCGTAGGAGTTACCAGAAGGCTGAGCTGCGACAGCACTTTGCCGCAGGCCACGCTCTGTCCGGACGGATCGCCGGAGTGAACATCGACATAGAGACCCTGCTGGAGATCGCCCTGAAACGCCCCTTGTAATGCGCTTTGTAGCTGGTTGAGCGTGAACAATGTCGTTATGCCGCCGCTGCTATCGGTCGAAACTTTCCCGATGTTGAGCAGTTCCGGGCCGGGACACTGTCCCTGATCTAACGTGACATAATAAGCGGTACTCGGCAAGAGGCCGGAAATCTGGAGTTGCAAGGCATCGGTTTTCCCTTGCAGGCCAGGGATAAGCTGCGCCACTCCCTGCGCCGTCGAGTTATTCAGTGCGGAAATCAGGGTATTGCCCGCTCCTCTGATCAGGCTGGGCGCGAGCAGCACAAAAATAACTACCAGCGCGATCGCCAGAACAACCAGGCGCAATAGACATCCGAATGTTCTTCGTATCACCGACCTTCCCCCTTTACGCTTCGCTCACAAATATCGAAACTTGATCATATTATATGCGAGAGCATTCCTGTCTGTCTACATTATTTTCTTCCTATTGTCAGAGCGCAATTTCTCCCCTATAATTGAGACGACTTTTGCCCGCGTTGATCGTAATATTTTATAAAGGACGCAAATAAAGGACGTCATCATATGGATATCGAAGGAACATATACACTCCAGGCAGCGCCAGAGGATGTCTGGCAATGCCTGATCGATCCGCAGGCGCTGCGGCAATCTATCCCAGATATGGAGCGACTGACGCGCATCGACGAGCATACATACGAGGTCGCGCTGCATATCAAGCAAGCGCCGTTGCTCGGCTTTTATCAGGGGCGCGTTCTTCTCTCTAGCTTGCAGCCTCCCGCGTCGTACCACATCGCCGTCACCGGCGAGGGAAGCAGGGGCATCGGAGCCATTAGCGGCGAAGGCACGGTACAATTGAGCAGCCACGGCAACAATACCGTCGTGACGTATCACGGCACGCTGCATCTCGCGAAACTGGAATCGCTGCTGCCGTCGCCGCTCGTCAAAGGTGCGGCCAGGCTGCTGCTGCAACAGTTCTTCACGGCGCTGGCCGATTACTTGCGCGCCATGCAGCCCGTGACCATCGTGGAGAGCGCGGAATGGATTGCGGCTCCGGCCAGCGAAGAAGCCGATAAGGAGACGCCGCCCCTGTTACAGCGCGTGGTGCGAGTACTGCGTCTGGGCAACGGCGAGCCGGCGCGCGAAGAGCAATGGACGCGAGCCGCAAAGCGCGTCGGGGCCGTGCTGGCGCTCGTTTTCCTGGTGTGGGTCGGGACGCGCCTGCCGCGCAGAACGATTTATTGATCCAACATCGCGCGCAAGCGCGCTTTCCAGTCTTCGTCCGCGTCGTTGCCGTCGTTGCCAACCGTCCAACTGCGCGCGCCTTCGACGATCTTCGGCGGCAGCGATGGCGGGCGCGGCGTTTTGTTCTCCAGGTTGCGCAGGGCGCTCGCAGCCGCCTTGCGCACATCAAAAACCGGGTCTTGCAAGCAAGCGCCAATCACTGTTCTAGCCGGCTTGACGCACAGTTTCCCCAATGCTCGCAAAGCGGACGCCCGTTCATCGGCAGCCGGAGATTGCAGAAACCGTTCGATCTCCGGCGCGAGCTGCGCCAACGACAGGTCGGTAATGGTGCGCATGAGGCGACTGCGATGCATGGGATGCGTCAGGACGACCAGCGCGGCGCGGCAATCAGCCTCGACCTGCTCATCGCCGTGAATGCTCCCTCCGGCTTTCGCCTCCGCCACGGCAACTTCCACCGGAACGGGCGACGTGCCGCGCAAAAACGGCTCAATCCAGGGCGCGACATGTTCCAGGGACTGGTCGGCATATTCGTGTAGGGGCAGCGCCCAGGCATAATGGAGCTTCAGCCAGGAATAGAGAGCCAGCGTCATTTCGGCATCGCGCGCGGCATAGGCGACCATCGCTGGCGGCAGCGGGCGGCGCGTCCAGTCCGTGCGCTGCAAGCTCTTGTCCATCCGCGCGTGAAAGGCCCGGTACATCATGGCCGCCAGCGACGATTCCTGCTGGCCGAAGATCGAGCGGCAAGCCGCCTCGATGTCGCAATAATGCGCGACTTGCAGGCCGCGCTCCAGCATGACTTTGAGGTCCGCGCCCGCTCCGTGCAGCAAGATCAGGATCGCCGGATCATCCACCACTGCCGCTAATGGGGCAAGATCGCCGAGACGCAGCGCATCAACGACAAAACAATGCCCGTCGATAGCCAGTTGCAGAAGCGCGAGACGCAGCGATGACGAGGACGCGCCGCCCAGCGCGGGATTACGATTCTGGACGAATTCAGCATCGATGGCGACCATTGGCGCTTGTTGCAGGACACGGACGGCGTGGATCAACTGTTCGGGGCGATCAACCCAGGCGCGCTCGCCCCTGGGCGGCAGCGTCCCCAGCGGCGGCATATCGCCCAGGTAGCCGGGCAAAACGCTCTCATCGTTTTCCGGCGCTTGCGATGATTGTTGATTGTTCAATAGTATCCTCGTACCAGCGAAAAAGAAGCTACAAATCTTGAAATCCGCCTATTTTATTGCGCTTATTATAACTGATTTTTGCGGATGCGTATAGCCCCGCCCTGGCGAACCATACCAAACCTTCACCGTTTTTGGGCGGGGCAGAGCCTTGCGCCCCTACGGGTTTTTCTCCACGAAAGATGAAGGCTCCAGTGACTTGTCCCTGCCCACCATTGTCACTATCCTTCTCCTATGCTACACTGATGCGAGAACGATTGTTTATCCGCATGACGAAGCAACGTCTCATATCAATCCAACGAAGGAAAAACTTATGACTACGAATACACCGATTACGGTTGCCTATGGAGATGGCATCGGCCCGGAAATCATGAATGCCACCCTGCACATTATTGAGAAAGCGGGCGCGCGCATCGAGATCGAGCAGATCGAGGTCGGCGAAAAGGTCTATTTGCGCGGCATCAGCGCCGGGGTCGAGCCGGGCGCGTGGGAGTCGCTGCGGCGCACCAAAGTCTTTCTCAAAGCCCCGATCACCACGCCCCAGGGCGGAGGATACAAAAGCCTGAACGTCACCACGCGCACCACTTTTGGCCTCTACGCCAACGTGCGCCCCTGCGTCGCCTATTACCCTTTCGTCAAAACGAAGCATCCCGGCATGGACCTGGTGATCATCCGCGAGAACGAGGAAGACCTTTACACCGGCATCGAATATCGCCAGACGCACGATATGATGGAGAGCCTCAAGCTGATCAGCCGTTCCGGCAGCGAAAAGATTGTGCGCTACGCCTTCGAGTACGCGCGCAGCCACAATCGCAAGAAAGTGACCTGCTTCATGAAGGACAACATCATGAAGCTGACTGACGGCCTGTTCCACCGCGTCTTCAGTGAAATTGCCACTGAATATCCCGATGTCGCCAACGAGACATGGATCGTTGATATCGGCGCGGCCAAAATGGCTGACACGCCCGAAGCCTTCGACGTGATCGTACTGCCAAATCTGTATGGCGACATCCTCTCCGACGTGGCCGCGCAGATCGCCGGATCGGTTGGCCTGGCCGGTTCGGCCAATATCGGCGAAAAGTTCGCCATGTTCGAGGCCATTCACGGCTCCGCGCCGCGCCGCGCCGGGCAAAACCTTGCCAATCCCTCCGGCCTGCTGCTGGCCGCTGTGATGCTGCTGGTGCATATCGACCAGCCAGATATCGCCACGCTCGTCCATAATGCCTGGCTGCGCACGATGGAAGACGGCGTTCATACCTATGATATCTACGACGAGAGCATCAGCAAACAGAAGGTCGGCACGAAAGAGTTTGGCGACGCCGTCATTGCGCGGCTGGGAGAGAAGCCGGAAACGCTCAAACCGGTGCATTACGTGTCCGGGCCGACGCACATCTCTAGCGAACATGTCACCATCGCCACCAAGCCGGAGACGAAAGACCTGGTCGGCGTCGATGTTTACCTGGAATGGCGCGGCGGTTCACCTGATCACCTGGGCGCGACCCTGGGACACAGCAACGGCGATGGACTGGAACTCGTGTTGATCACCAATCGCGGCGCGAAGGTCTGGCCGCAAGGCATGCCGGAAACCTTCCTCACCGACCACTGGCGCTGCCGTTTTATGTCGCCCACGCGCGGCGAGTCGATCAAGCACGAGCAGATCATCGATCTGCTGCGCCGCGTCGCCAGAAGCGGTTTCGATTTCATCAAGACCGAAAACCTCTACACGTTTGACGGCAAAAGCGGCTATTCCACGGCACAGGGAGAATAACATATGGTGATAGATGAGATTCTTGCTCACAATGAGCGTTTTACGCGACAAGAGAAACTGCCCGTTATCGGACACGCGCCGCGCCAGCACATGGCAGTGATCACATGCATGGATTGCCGCCTCGTGCGCATGTTCGAGCAGGCGCTGGGCCTTGAACGCGGCGACGTGCTGGAATTGCGCACCGCCGGGGCCACCATCGCCGTGCCGGAACGCGAGGCGGCCGCTAACGACCTGATACGCTCGCTGGCAGGCGGCATCTACCTGCTGGGCGTGCGCGAAGTGGCCGTGATCGGCCATACGCAGTGCGGCCTGTCGCACGTCGATCCAGCGGCGGTCACAGCCTCAATGCAGGCATTGGGCGTAGACCCGCGGCAGGTGATCGAGAAAGAGGGGTTAGGCGACATGAATGGCCTGCTGCGCTGGCTCGGCGCCTTCAGCGACGTGCATATCAACGTCAAAGAGGTCGTCAATGTCATTCGCCGCAGCCCATTTCTGCCGAAGCTGCCCGTTCACGGCCTCGTGATCGATATCAACACCGGCAAGTTGGAGATGGTCGAGCGCGGATAATAGGGTATGTTATTGGGCAAGCAAAGCTTGCCCAATAACATACTTTACAACAGAGCCAATGGCATATATGCATAGCAAACCAAATAGCTTTAGATGGGCAACAACCACGTTGTTGTTCATCATGCTGCTCGCCGCCTGCGCGTCCAGCGCGCCAGCGCGCAGCAAGTCGCGCGCGCCGCAGCCGCCGTCGGCGGTACGCATCCAGGCGGGGCCGATCACCTACGTGGCGCTGGGCGCGTCCGATGCTGTCGGCGTGGGCAGCAGCCAGCCCGGATCGCAGGGTTACGTGCCGCTGATCGGAGCAAAACTGCCCAAAGGCTCGCGCACCATCGACCTCGGCTTGAGCGGCATTCGCCTGCACGAGGCGCTGACCCAGGAACTGCCCGTCGCGCTCACGCTCTCGCCCAGGCTCGTCACCATCTGGCTCGTGGTCAACGACTTCATCGGCGGCGTCTCCTATACCGATTACATGCGTGACCTCAACACGCTGCTCGACGACCTGCACACGCGCACGCACGCCGCAATCGTCATGGCGAATTTGCCCGACCTGACGCGCCTGCCGCTCTTCGCCAATATAAACGCGACGGAACAGGTACAGGCGCGACAGGAGATCCAGCATTGGAACGCGGGCATCGCGTCACTTGCCGCGCGCTACGGCGTCGCGCTGGTCGATCTCTACAGCCAGGGCAGCGCGCTCACCGCGCACCCCGAATACATCAGCGCCGACGGCTTCCA
>DATLSW010000254.1:0-5199 GCA_035533955.1 Ktedonobacteraceae bacterium
ATCTTGATCTTTTCCGGGGATTTCAGCATTGTGCGCATACAGCGCGTGCAGATATTGACCGTGCGCGGCTTGCCGTCAACGACGAGGTGGCGTTTATGCACGTTGAGAACAAAGCTGCGGCGCGTGCGATGATGCGAAAAGCTGACATGGCTGCCGTGCATGGGTTTGCGCTGGCAGACATCACAACGACCTGATGACATGGGATGGTTCCTCTCTACATCATACAGGCGAGTTCTCCTCGCCTGTGCTGTTCACTTGATTACTGGTAGCGTTATTTGCTATACTGCATGAGTCCCTGGCAGAATCAACAGGGGGCAGATGTGTGCCATGCGAGTATACCATGTGTGGTTCGTTTTGGCAATACCGATTGCATCGGAGATGATGTATGTTGAAAATGCCCACCGGAGGGGAGCAACAGGCAATGCGTCCCCTGGGGAAAATAGAGGTGCTGCCCAGCGCCATCCGCACCATCGCCGTGCAGGCCACCAGTTCGTGCTACGGCGTCGTCGGCCTGACGAGGCCGCGCCTGCGCAATGGCAGGGCGATCCTGTTGCCGCTGGAACGCGGCAGCGAGGGCATCCAGGTGCGCATCGTTCACGATCAGGTCCATGTCGAAGTGTACGTCGCGCTGGAATATGGCTTGCGCATGTCGGAGATCGCGCATACCATCATGAGCATGGTCAAATTCTCGATTGAGAAGATGCTGGACGTGCCGGTGGCGCGGGTCAACGTCAACATCCAGGGATTGATCCACGGCCCATCGTCCGATGGAGGGACGCAATCATGAGTATGCAGCGCCCACGCCGCATCAGTGTGTTTGATGGGCAAGATCTCAAAAAGGCTATGCTGGCGGCGGCGGCCTGGCTGGAAGCGCACCGCGAAGCCATCAATGCCCTCAACGTTTTTCCTGTTCCCGATGGCGATACTGGCTCCAATATGTCCGCTACCATGCAGGCGGCGATCCGCGAGATTGCCGATAGCAGCGAAACATCCGCCGGGATCATTGCCGCAAAACTGGCGCATGGCGCGCTGATGGGCGCGCGCGGCAACTCCGGCGTCATTCTCTCGCAGACGCTGCGCGGGCTGGCACAGGGATTGGACAAGAAGCCGACCTTTACCGCCGGTGACCTCGCCGCCGCGCTGCAAGGAGCATCGCGCCTGGCCTATCGTGCCGTCCTGAAGCCGGTCGAGGGGACGATTTTGACGGTGGTGAAGGATTGCGCCGAAGTCGCCGCCGCCAGCGCCGAACGCGGCGCCGACCTGGTGGGCCTCATGCAAGAGGTGGTCACGGCTGCCCGCCAGTCGGTAGCGCGCACGCCCGACCTGCTGCCCATTCTCAAGCAGGCGGGCGTCGTCGATTCTGGCGGCCAGGGATTCTGTACCTTGCTCGAAGGCGTCTGGCGCTATATTCGAGGCGAGGCCACTGCTGGGATCGCGTTGGAGGTCGGCGCCGCGCCCGCGAGCAGAAAAGGGCGCGTCAGCGTCGAGGAGGAGTACGGCTATGAAGTCGTGTTCTTGTTGCGCGGCGAGCGTCTCGATGTCGAGGCCATTCGCCAGTGTATCATCGACCTGGGCGGCGTCTCTACTGTTGTCGCGGGTGACGAGCGCATGCTCAAGGTTCACACGCATACGCCCTGGCCCGGCAAAATTCTCGATTACGGCGTCAACCTCGGCAGCTTGCTCGACATCAACATCGAGAACCTCCAGGAACAGAGCCTCGCGTATGCTGCCGAGAGCGCGGAGGAACGCGCGGCAGATGAGCCGTCCGAGGCTATCCCGATGGCGCATCCCGTCTCTGTCGTGGCTGTGGTCTCTGGCGCAGGCTTTGAGAAGGTCTACAAAGGATTAGGCGCCAGCGCGCTGGTGGAGGGCGGACAGACCATGAATCCCAGCACCGAAGAGTTGTTGCACGCGGTGAATGACGTGGCCGCTGAGCAGGTGATCCTGCTGCCGAACAACGGCAACGTGATCTTGAGCGCGCGCCAGGTGATCGGCCTCAGCTCCAAAGAGGTCTACATTGTTCCCACGGAAACGCTGCCGCAGGGCGTTGCCGCGCTGCAAGCCTTCAACTTCGAGGCTGACTTCGCCGCCAATACGCAGGCGATGACCGCCGCTATCAAGATGGTACAGACGGCGGAGATTACCACCTCAGTGCGCTCGGTACAGATCGAGGGCGTGCGCGTGCGCGAAGGCGACTTCATCGGCCTGATCAACGGCGACCTGGTCGTGGCCGGCCCCACGAAAGCCGCCGTCATTCACGATACCCTCCAGCGCATGAACCTCGACAATTACGAGGTCGTGACGCTCTATTACGGCGAAGACGAGACAGCCGAAGACGCCCAGGAGACCGCGCGCCGCATCAAACAGGCGTATTCGCGCGTCGAGATCGATGTCGTCAACGGCGGCCAGCCCTATTACGCCTACATTATCTCGGCGGAATGATGTAAGGGCGGCAGAAGATGTGGCGGCGCAATCAATTGCGCCGCCACATCCTCGCTCTTGCTCCAGCCGCTATGTTACGCTTCATTACGGCGTCAACCGGTTCAGGTCGCGCGGGAAGAGCGTGACCAGCTTGATGTTTTGCGCGCCCGTCAGTTGCATCAGGAGGCGTTCAAGGCCGATGGCGAAACCGCCTTCGGGCGGCATGCCAAAGCGGAATGCTTCCAGGTATTCCGCGAACGGCTCGATAGGCAAATGCGCCTGCTCCAACGCTGCGATATAATCGGCATAGCGGTGCAGGCGCTGGCCGCCCGTCACCAGTTCTGTGCCGCGAAAGATCAGGTCAAACGAGTTGGAGAAGCCGGGATGCTCCGGGTCGGCATAGGTGTAAAATGGCCGCTTGCCCATTGGATAGCCCGTCACATACAGGAAGTCGCTGCCGAACTCTTGCTGCGCCCACTCACCCAGCCAGCGTTCGTCCTGCGGCGAAAGGTCGGGTTCGCCGCGCACATCGATGCCGTGACGGCGCAAGATCAGTTCCTGCGCCTCCGGGAAGAAGATGTGCGGAATCTCATCGGGAACCGCCGGTAACTCCACTTTGAGCAGCGCCAGTTCGGCCTGATAATGGGCGTTGAGCGTCTCCAGGATGCCCGCGATAACGTCGCGCAACAGAGCCATCACCGTGAAATGGTTCTCGATGAAGCCGAACTCCACATCCAGGCTGACGTATTCATTGAGGTGGCGCGTCGTGTCGTGCGGCTCGGCGCGGAAGACGGGGCCAACCTCGAAGACGCGCTCGAAGACGCCGACCATTATCTGCTTGTAGAACTGCGGACTCTGCGCCAGGTAGGCGGGCCGTTCAAAGTAGTCCAGCGTGAAGACGTTCGCGCCGCTCTCGGTGGCCGAGGCTACGATCTTCGGCGTCTGAATCTCGGTGAAGCCGCGCTCCGTTAGCGTCTGGCGAAAGCCGCTCATCACGCCAGTTCCCAGTCGCAGCACAGCGCGGCGCGCGGTATGGCGGTTCGTGATTGCCGCGTGATCGAGGATCGTTCCGGCGCTGGCGGTGAGCTTGCGCTTGTTGATGGTGACTGGCGGCGGCTCCATCACTGGCGTGATCACCTCGACAGACAGTTCGTGCAGTTCGTAGCCGCCGGGAGCCTGCGCCTCGCGCACGACAGTACCCTCGACGGCGATCACGCTCTCAACGCCGATGTCGTCTTGCAGCGGCCCCAACTCGGCGTCCGCTTCCGTCACTGCCTGTACGATACCCCAACCGTCGCGGATCACCAGGAAGGTGATGCCGCCCATCTTGCGCAGCGATTGCAGCCAGCCTGCCACGCGCGCGCGCTGGCCTACGTGCTGCCCAACCTCTGTTGTTAGTGTTCGTTCCATATAAAAATCATCCTTTCCTGTCCCGGCAGCCTGAAAATGTGGCGGCCGAGCAAACAAAAAGCCCTCGCTCTCCATTATTGGAGGACGAGGGCGAAAATGCCGCTTCGTGGTGCCACCACCATTTGCCCAGTATGGGCCTCTATCGGTTTGTTCTTCATCTCTGAATCTAGATGAGAAGAAACCGCAGCGCGCTAACGGGCGCAACCCGCAGATGGCTGGTGGGCGCGATAAATCAACCCATAGAGGGTGTCACTGAGAAGTGCTGGCGGTAACGCTCGCAGCAGGCGCGTTGCTCTCTGTACGCTGGCGACATTCTCAACCTGTCCCTGTCTAGCCTGTGTATATTTTGTAACATGACTATAGCATGACGGAGGAGCAAAAGTCAAATTTTCTGAGTTCTTCATCTATCATGAAGGTCGCTGTGCGGGCAAGGACAAACTGTATTGACTCCAACACAATTGATGAAAGCCGCGCCTGCGGCGCTTAACAGGAGTTCAAGTGGTTGTTCGCGGGCAGTCTAGACAGGCGCACGATCATAGGCTATAATAGATGCCATGATGAATGCATGTATCACGGAAGGTTTTATGATGGTAGTTCGTTTGAGGCAGGCGTAAGCGGAGCCTATTGAAGGTTTTCTGCCTGGGTATGACGTGCCTTACGTTTAGCGCGTAAGGGTTTCACGTTGCCTGTCTCATTGTCCTTTCAAGATAGGGCTTCGCTTCTGGTCGCATAAGCTAGAGAGCTGTGCGGCTTTTTTGTGTCTTCTTTTTGTCCCTGTCCCCTATCTTGAAAGGATCGTGCTATGTCATCTCTTCCCCGGCGTAGTGTGCTGTACTCGCAAAACTTTCTGAAAAGTTCGCGCCTGGTCGCTGCGCTCCTCGACAGGTGCAACATTCACTCTGGCGATATCGTGTACGAGATTGGCCCCGGCAATGGCATGCTCACCGTACCGCTCGCCCGGCGTTGCGAACAGGTTGTCGCAATCGAGAAAGATCCCTTGCTGGCGGCAGCGTTGCAGCAAAAATTCGCTCACGCTGCTAATGTCACTATTCACGAGGGCGATTTCTTGCAATTGCGCCTTCCTGCCATTCCCTACAAAGTATTCGCGAATATTCCATTCAATATCACCACGGACATCGTCACAAAGTTAACGACCGCTGCCTGCCCACCGCTCGACGCGTACCTGACAATGCAGCGAGAAGCGGCTTACAAGTTTCTCGGCCAACCACATGAATCGCTCTATGCTGTGCTACTGAAACCCTGGTTTGAGGTAGAGATTGTTCATCGCTTCCGGCGCAGTGATTTTATCCCTGAGCCGCGCGTGGATGTGGTGATGCTGCGCCTGCGCAAAAGAGGGCCGCCACTGGT
>DATLSW010000255.1:0-8015 GCA_035533955.1 Ktedonobacteraceae bacterium
GGCGATCTGCTCCGCGCTCAGTTGCGCCACGAAACGCTGCGAGATATTGGCCGAACTGACGACCTCCGCGCCGAAGCTGCGCACCAGTTCCACCGTCCCGGCATCGACGCGCGACAGGTACGGGATGGCGTTCATTGGCGAATATTCCATCGCCACGCGCATCCCTGGCCGCAAAAGCTTCGCCACCTGGGCGTGCATCTCGTGCCATGTGCGGTAGACGCGCCGTTCGCCGGGCAGCGCGTGCAGGACGTGCGACTCCACGGCGCTGATGATGGCAGTCGGCGCGCCGGAGCGCGGCACAAAATACCACCAGCGCCGCGTGTACATGTCTTCCAGGGGCAATGACAACACCTGATAGGCGATAGGATTCGATTGGCGAAAATCGTAAAACAGCCAGCCGTCCAACTGCTCCGCCGCTAACGCCTGCTGAATGCGTTCAAGTTCCATGATACCACCTTCCAATTACAAGAAATATCTCCAATTATTGTATCATGGCCTGCCCATTTCTCAAGATTTTGTAACAAAGTGTTCGTGCCTTGTATTTTCGTGCATTTCTATGTATAAATTTGCTATACTCAAGTATGTCAGTATATTCTCCTGGGGTATGTAAACTGTAGGGGCGTGGGCTTGCCCCGCCCAAAAATGACATATTGTCGATCACAACGTTTTGCCAGGGCGGGGCAAGCCCACGCCCCTACGGATATAGCATTTGTATCAGGGTTCGTCAATGGATAACGAGCAAGCGGCACAAGTATCTGATACTAGCGCGCTATCAACCTCGCCGGTAAACCTTCCATCCACGGATGCCGGGCAACCGCGGCATGGAGTGACGCTGCCTGCTGAACAGATTGAGGCGACTGAGCATCAGGGGCAAGAGCAGGGAACAGCAGAGCATTTCGAGCCGCTGCAATATGAACACACCTGGGAAGGCGCAAGCGCGCCGCCATCCGTGGAGATGCCGGAACAAGCTCCAATCAGCGCGGCGCGAAGTGGCGCGCCAATCTCTGCCAGTCCGACTGCGGCGTCGCCCCCGCCAATACTTCCTGGGCCGCAGCGGAAAAAACGCCGCAAGAAACGGCGCTGGCTGCGTGTTGTCCTGGCGGTGGCTCTGGCTCTGCTGGTGCTGCTGGGCGGCGCGGCGGCCTATGGCTATTACTATTTCGAGACGAATATTCAGAAACCGTTGTCAACAATGATTCGTCCGGTGCAGCGCAGCGCGGACGAACCACAGCTTGACCGGCCCATTCCCACCGACAGTACCGTCGCCGGGCGTGTCTGGAATGTCCTGCTGCTGGGCAGCGACAACGACCAGAAATTCAACTTCCCGGCTGTTCTGACGCAGGTAATGATGGTTGTGCATATCGATACCATCCACAACACGGTGACGATGCTTTCGATCCCACGCGACTCGTGGGTCTACGTGCCGGAAATAGGCGGGATGCACAAGATTGACCAGGCATTTTTGTTGGGCGCGCAGCAGAATAACAGCTTCGACAACGGTGTGCGCCTGGCGCGTCTAACCATTGAGCAGGACTACGGCATTCCCATCGATCGCTACGCCTGGGTCGGCCTGAACGGCTTCGTCAAGGTGATCAATACGCTGGGCGGCGTTAATATCAATGTGACGCATCCTATCGTTGACGACGCTTATCCACGGGACACGGGTAATAGCGCGAACTCTCCGTACAGCTACCAGCGTCTCTATCTCGCGCCCGGCCCGCAGCATCTGAACGGCGAGCAGGCGCTGGAATATGTGCGCTCGCGCCATGCTGATCTTGTTGGCGACATCGGGCGCACGCAGCGCCAGCAGCAGATTCTGGAGGCGTTGAAGCCAAAGCTGAACGCGGATACGCTCCTGACCGATATCCCGCAGTTGCTCTCTGACATGAGCGGCTACCTCTACACCGACATCAGCGAGCAAGAAATGCTGGGTTTTGCCCTCTTCGGGCGCAACTTCCCCACCAATCAGATCAAGAACATCACGCTTGGACCCGGCCCAGGCAGCCAGAACTACGGCAACGAGACGAATGTTTACGATCCTTCAGTTGGCTCCGGGCAGAGCGTGATCATCCCCAATTGCCAGAACATCCAGCCTGTCGTCAACCGCCTCTTCGGCCTGGGCAACAAACAGACCTGCAACGTGGGGGGATGATCGCGGTTGCTGGAGTCCTATTTTCTTTCCATTTGAGGCCGGGTCGGGTATAATGGCAACAAGCTTCGTTTCATATATCGTTGAAAGATAAAGGGATAAAAAATTTTGGCCGCGATTGAGCAAGGATTCCCCTCGGTTCCACTGAGCGCATTGGCAGAATTAGAAAGTTGGCGAAAAGAAGTCAATCGGCCGACTTATCACATGCATAAATGGTGGGCAACGCGGCTCGGATCAGTGTTGCGGGCCATACTTATCGGCGCTTTGAGCGATGACACTATCGATATCTGGCATCAATTCTATGCTCCAGTCAGTTTTGCAGATAAAGTTGTCCTTGATCCATTCATGGGTGCAGGAACAACAATTGGCGAAGCATTGAAATTAGGCTGCAAGGTCATTGGGGCTGATATCAACCCGGTTAGCGTCTTTCAGGTTCGCAAAGCATTAGAGCATGTTGATTCAGGGGCCTTCTACGAGGCATACAGGCGTGTTGAAAGCAAGGTGAAACTGCGTATCCGTTCGTTATACCAGTCTATTGATCCTGATACGGGTGAAGCGGCTGATGTTCTCTACTATTTCTGGGTAATGGTAGTAACATGCCCTACTTGTGGGCTATCGGTGGACCTTTTTGATACTTCACTATTTGCTAAACATGCATATCCCCAAAAAGTTCCCGCAGCGCAATCAATATGCTTCAGTTGTGGTGAGATTAATGAGACACGCTATGATGCAACTGAATTGTTATGCGGTGGTTGCGGTGTGCATTATCATCCCCAGGACGGTGTAGCACATCATGATAAAGCTACATGTTCTCATTGTTCAACTATTTTCAAGATTATTGATGCTGTAGCTCAAACAAGCGATATTCCTTCATATCGTTTGTATGCGTTGCTCATTCTTACGGCTGATGGCTCAAAGAAGTACATAAAAGCTACCAAAAATGATACGGCAACATATCAACTGGCTCGTAAGCTTCTCCTGGAAGAGCAGGCATCACTTCCTCTTCCTACTACTACTATTGAGCCTGGACATAACACGAATCAGGTTCTGCGCTACAACTATCGAGCATGGCGAGATCTGTTTAATGATAGGCAACAGTATTGTCTTGCGCTCTTACTCAAGGTTATCCTGGAAGAGTCCGATACTTCTTGCCGAGAATTGTTGCTCTTGCTTTTTTCCGGGACACTAGAATTCAACAATATGTTCTGTTCTTACAAGGGTGAAGGGACAGGCGCTGTCAGGCACATGTTTAACCATCATATTCTCAAGCCGGAGAGAATGGCTCTCGAGAATAGTGTCTGGGGAACGCCAAAAAGTTCAGGATGTTTCTCAACGCTCTTTGAAAGCAGGATTGTAGCGGCCTTGAAATATCGGCAAAAGCCATTTGAATTGCGCATTGTTAAGGATAAGCAGAAAAATAGTGGAGACAAGGTACATGGCCTTTCTCTTTCTCCCATTACCTCTGTTGCCTGTAGCTTTGATGAATTGGACAAAAAGAAAAGAGCCATGCTGCTTTGTACAGATTCTTCCCACCTCGATCTGCCCGATGAGTCGATTGATGCAGTCATTACTGATCCGCCCTATTTCGATTTTGTTCATTACTCTGAGCTGGCGGATTTCTTCTATGCCTGGCTACGCACAGGCTTAGGAGATACTTACATGGAATTTCGCCGAGTGACGACAAGAAGTCCTCAAGACATTCAGCAGCGCAATGCCGGACAGTTTTCTGCCGCGTTGAGTCGTGTACTCGCGGAATGCAAGCGTGTGTTAAAGCCTGATGGGCTATTGATCTTTAGTTTTCACCATTCACGTAACGAGGGATGGGAAGCGGTGGGCGAAGCTATTTTTCACGCCGGTCTCGGTGTTGTTGCGGCCTATCCCGTTAAGGCCGAGATGTCGAGCGCTTCACCCAAAGCGCAAACAGTAGCGCCCATCAACTATGACGCTATCCTTGTCTGTAAGCGACAAAAAGATCCCGTCTGCGCATCTTTGAATGATGCGTTGCGTGCGACTATAGAGAAAGCTAGAGGGCAAGTTTGCGCTTTGTTGCAAGCCAATCAGCAAACAAAGCTTTCGCGGGGAGATCTCTTCGTGATAACACAAGCTGCGGCGTTAAGTGTGTACTCACGTCATATTGGACATCTCAGAGACGATTCCAGTGCTGCTATGACGCTTGCTGATTTTCTTGCTGCCACGAGCCGATGCCTGGCAATGGTGACTGAGAATCCCATTGAACAACATCATCTCCTGGAAATAGAGCCGATTCTGGTTGGGACTTTGTTTGCATAGTTCAGATTGGCCGGACTGGCAACCGGAACTTTCCTCTGGATTGGGTAGATACATCTCGTTTCATTGGTTTTGGGAACGGATCAACCAGTTGCTGGATTTCCCAGGATTCGGGAATATCATCTACTCGACGATAGGTATAGAAAAGACCCTGACCACCTTCGGGAATAGTGCGCCCGATCTGATAGATCAGGCCAACTCTCGCGTCTTTTTGCGTGAGATCGTCTTTTGTAATAAGCGTTGCCGAGTGGTCTAATTGCGCCGCTCCGAGGGGATTAGCAAAAATGAGCATTGGCCTGTTTCTGTTCGCCCCATCGCCGTATGTCCCAAGCCCAACGCCCTTTGTTCGTTTCCCGGTGATTTGCAGATAGAAAGCAAAATCTGCGTTAAGAATGTTGCCATCACACAGCGTCAGGGCAGTGATGCTTACTTCATCTGTGTTAACACTGTGTTCCAGACAAACGAATAGATAATATCCTGGTATATCTAGCGGCGCATCATCAGCATCGTATATGCGTACTATTCCACATGGCGGCGTCGTATTGTAATCCAGCCCGGTTGAGCGAGCAATCTGCCCGCTTGCCGATCTTTCCAGCTTCTTCACTTCAACAGCGACAATGCTGGACACATCTTCTTTTAGAGATTCACGAGTGGCTTGATTGCAGCGATCTTCGCGATAAATAACCATATCAGGGCTAATGAGCGGCCCTGGCGCTCTCTGAACAACAGCATCGGTAAGATGTTGCGAAAGCAGAGCAGCAATGTGTACATCGAGCGGATCATCTTGCGTGTTTTTCTTATCTCTAAGCGGAAATGTTCTGGGAGAACCATCTGTATTAAAAAAGGCGTCGCAGAGGATGAGAAACGTATCAATAGTCAAATCAGAGACTGACATTTGTCTTTTGCTTAGCCTCCTTCCCATTGGGATAGTTGTCGTGAGGAACACTATAGCATTGCGCTGAAGGATAGTCAACACGCACGCACGGTAGGTCAAAAGCTTGTGCTACAATATCTCCTAGACTGTACTTATGCACCCAGAATAAGGAGCCACCTTGATCGAACAGCAGCGCGGGAGCGTGCGCTACCTGCAATTCAGCCAGCTTATGCCCTTTTCCGAAATTGTCCACGGCGTTTTCACACGCCTCGGCGGCTATAGCGCTGAGCCGTACAAAGGTCTCAATGTTTCTTCCGGCGTCGGCGACGACCCGGAAAGCGCGATCCGCAATCGTTTGCTCGTCTTAGAGACATTGGGATTAGAGAACAAAGCCTGCGCCACGCTCTGGCAGGTTCACGGCGCGGACGTGGCGATCCTCGACCCGGACAACGAGACGTGGGATGATTGGCGCACCGATTGGCCGTATCGCTCCTATAGTGTTGATGGCCGCGAATTAACATGGACGTTCAAAGCGCGTCGCAAAGCCGATGCCATCTTTACAAGACAGCGCGGCGTCCCGCTGGTTCTCTCGTTCGCCGATTGCGTTCCCATCGTGTTATACGATCCCGTGCGGCATGTGATTGGCATCGCCCACGGCGGGTGGCGCGGCACGGCACGCGGTATCGCTCTTGCCGCCATCGAGACCATGCGCAGCCGCTTTGACAGCCAGCCGGGCGACATTCGCGCCAGTCTCGCGCCTTCTATCGGCTCGTGCTGCTACGAAGTCTCCGAGGATGTGCGCGCGTTGTTTCTCGGCCAGGAGACATTCCCTGACGTGTCCACGGACGAACGTTACCGCGCTGCCGTGCGCGAATCTGCCGTTTTCTCCATGAAGCAGCGCGCCAACCGTCCCACGCCAACGCTGCATCTCGACCTGTGGGAGACCAACTACAGCCAGTTGCTTATGGCCGGGCTGCTGCCGGAACATATCGAACTATCGGGCCTCTGCACCGGTTGTCGCACCGATCTTTTCTTTTCGCATCGTGCCGAGCGAGGTAAGACAGGACGCTTCCCGGTGGTCGTCACATTGAAAGACGAGGGAAAAGAAAACTGATCCCGGCTTTGACTGTGTGAGCGAATTTCAAGCCAATCATTGCGTCTCTCCATCGATCGCATCCATAATAGTGATAGAGGGCTTGCGTATGAAGTAAGGAGCATGTTATGCAAGGATCATCATTTCGCATCGGGACGTTGTTTGGCTTCGATATCTATATCAACATTAGCTGGCTGATCATCCTGATCTTTTTGACGGCCTCGCTGGCCCTGAGCTGGTTCCCAGGCTTCTACAAAGGCTGGTCTGTTCTCGAATACTGGCTGATCGGCTTCTTCGCGTCGATACTGTTGTTTGTCGCAGTGCTGCTGCACGAACTGGCGCACTCGCTGGTGGCGCGGGCGCGCGGCCTGCCTGTCAGGAAGATCACGCTGTACATCTTCGGCGGCGTCTCTGATCTGGAGCAGGAGCCGAAGAGTCCGGGCGTCGAGTTCCAGATGGCCTTTGTGGGGCCGGTGGTCAGCCTGCTGATTGGCATCATTGCTTTTCTGCTCCAGTTGCCGATACGCGGCAGCAATACGCCCGGTGAGGCCATCCTGGTCTACCTCGCCATCAGCAACATTCTGCTCGGCGTCTTTAATCTGCTGCCGGGCTTTCCCCTGGACGGCGGGCGCGTCCTGCGCTCGATCATCTGGCGTGTTTCGGGCAACCTGAGCAAGGCTACCCATATTGCCGCTATCGTCGGGCAGGTCTTCGCCTACATCCTGATCCTGATCGGCATCTACCTCTTCTTTGCCGGAGACGCTTTTGATGGCATCTGGTTCGGCTTTATCGGCTGGTTCCTGCTCTCGTCCGCGCAGGTGGAGGATTCAAGGGTGCGGCTTCAAACGATTTTGCGCGGTATAACCGTCGCGCAAGTAATGAACCGCGTTCCGACGACTGTCCCGGCCAACATCTCGCTGCAAAAGCTGGTGAACGAGTACTTTCTGCCACAAGGTCTGCGTTCCGCGCTGGTCATGCAAGGTGATCAACTGGGCGGCTTAATTACGCTCGGCGATATTCGCCATGTGCCGCAGGAAGAGTGGGAGCAGACGCTCGTTGGCTTCGCGATGATCCCGCGCGAGAAGCTGCATACGGTCTCTCCGCGGCAAGACCTGAACGACGTGTTGCCCTTGATTACCACCAACGATGTCAACCAGTTGCCCGTGCTGGATAACGGGCAACTGGTCGGCGTCCTCACCCGAGACGCTATTCTACGATATATTGAGATACATAGGAGCCTGGGGATGAAGAGGAACGCGGCGTAGAGAAAGGATGAGGCTATGCCCGGCAACGACTATCATTTTATCACTCGTTGGCAAGTGCAAGGCACTATAGATGAGGTGACAAAGATTATGGAGGATGCTGACACGTCCGCCAACCAGGCTATCATTGCCGCGCCGCCGCCAGCGACGGCGATACCTGCTGCTCCGTTGGCCGTCCGCGCGATCGTGCTGGCGAGTGTCGCCGGCGCAGTATGGCTGCTGCTGCGTGCCGGTCGGCGCAAATCGTAGGGGCCGATTTATAATGCCCCTACTTCAAATTCGTAGGGGCGCGGGCTTGCCCCGCCCAAAAACCATGCGTCATTGATCGCGCATTATTGGATATCAGGGCGG
>DATLSW010000256.1:0-16042 GCA_035533955.1 Ktedonobacteraceae bacterium
CACGCGCTGGTGGGAGAGAATGGCGCGGGCAAAACGACGCTCATGAATATTCTCTATGGTCTGCTGCGCTCAGATAGCGGAGAAATCTACATCAATGGGCAACTCGCCCATCTCAGCGGCCCGCGCGACGCCATCAAAGCGCGCATCGGTATGGTTCACCAGCATTTCATGCTCATTCCGCCGCTCACTATAGCGGAGAACATCGTTCTCGGCCACGAGCCGGGCCACATTGCCTCGATCTATGATGTCAAGAAAGCGCGCGCGGCCATCCTCGAACTGAGCAGGCAATATGGCTTACCTATTGATCCCGACGAGCGCGTGGAAAAAATCTCTGTCGGCTTGCAGCAGCGCGTGGAAATCCTGAAAATGCTCTACCGGGCCGCCGACATCCTGATCATGGACGAGCCAACCGGCGTGCTGACTCCGCAGGAAACCGACGAACTTTTCGTTGTGCTGCGCGGTCTGGTAAAACAGGGCAAGACCGTGATCTTCATTACGCACAAGCTGCGCGAGGTACTGGCGCTTTCCGACACCATTACCGTGCTGCGGCGCGGCAAAAACGCGGGCGAGCTGGTAACGAGCGAGACTGATCAGGCCGCGATCGCGCGCCTGATGGTCGGGCGAGAAGTGCTGCTGCGCGTGGCAAAGACGCCTGCTCATCCTGGGCCGACCGTCCTGCATGTGGAAGATCTGCACGCGCAATCGGATCGCGGCCTGGAAATCCTGCGCGGCGTCAGTTTTGATGTCCATGCCGGAGAGATTCTCGGCATCGCCGGCGTCGAGGGCAACGGGCAAAGCGAACTTCTCGAAGCGCTGACGGGAATGCGCAAGTCTACGAAAGGTCAGGTCTCCATTACCCAGGTCAAAGAAGGATTACAGGGGAGTACACGCGATATTACGACGATGAACGCCCGCGAAGAGCGGCGCGCGGGCCTTGCCCACATCCCGGAAGACCGGCGCGGCAGCGGCCTCGTGCTGACGGCTCCGCTCTACGACAACGCTATCCTGGGGCGGCAGCGCTGGCCGCAATTTTCCTGGAGAAGTCTCGTGCTGCGGCTGCGCAACATCGCTTCATGGGCCAAAAAGCTGATCGCCGATTTCGATGTACGTACCCCCTCGGCAGACGTACCAGCCAGTTCGCTCTCCGGCGGCAATCAGCAGAAGATCATCGTCGCCCGCGAGATCGCCTCCGATCCGCTCGTCCTGATCGCGGCCCAACCCACGCGCGGCGTCGATATCGGCGCCATCGAATTCATCCACCGCCGCATTATCGAACAGCGCGACGCCGGTAAAGCCGTCCTGCTCGTTTCCGCCGAACTCGACGAGATCCGCTCGCTCTCAGATCGCATCGCCGTGATGTATGAAGGCCGCATCGTCGATATCGTCACGCCGGACGCGACCGAGGAGCAACTGGGCATTCTCATGACCGGCGGCACAATCCGCTCATAGGAGTGAATAACAGAAATGGATGGCAACCTTCGCGGTTGCCATCCATTTCTGTTATTCACTCCTATCTTGCCTGCAAGCGCAGCGCGTTCTTCTGCCGGGGCTTCGTCTCGACGCCATCGGGCGCGGCCAGCGCGCGGATGGCTTCCACCATCTCCGGCGCGTTGCGCGCAAATTCGGCGCGCGTCGGCAATTGCTCGCGGAACTCCTCGACCGTCATATCATCCAGGAAGCGCGTCCCCTCGTTATCCAGCATCACGCGCGGCAACAACACAAGATCGCCCAGGTCGTCCTGCTGCGCCAGCGCGGCCAGCACATCCTGCCCGCAAAGCAAACCCGCCACCGTGATTTCCGCGCCGAAAAACTGGTTGACGATGGGCAAGACCTGCACCTCCAACTGCTCAACGCGCCGCAGGTCTGCCGCGAATTGCTCGATCACGGGCCGCGCCATCATGCTGGTGGCGATGGTCACTTTGCGCGGCTGCGCCACGCGCTCCGGCAGGCGGCGCGCGCTGCTCTGCCACTGATCGATCAGGTAGCGCGTCATGCCGACGCCGTTCTCGATCTGCGCGTAAGAGCCGTAGTGTCGCGCCGGGGGAAAGTCGCGTTCCGTCAGGTAGTACCACTCGTCGGAGAGGTAGACGAACGGATAGCCGTCGACGTTCTCAGCCTCGAAGCGCTGCTGATGCGCCTCAACCTGCTCAATCACGGCCTCGGCCTCGGCGCGCGTATAGTGGCGCAGCGGCGGCAGTTCGCCCGTCTTGATCATATTGTTGTACTTCGTCAGTCCCACCGGCACGACCGAGATCGACTCGACGATGGGACGCAGCGCGGCCAGGTCGCGGATGCTGCGCTCCAGGTGCGCGCCGTCGTTGATGGGCGGACACAGCACCAGTTGTGTGTGGCAGGTGATGTGCATTGTACCGAGCCGCTCGATATGCTCGATGATGTCGCCCGCGCGCGGGCCATCCACCATCTTGCGCCGCAGGTCGGGATCAGTAGTATGCACGGAGACATAAAGCGGCGTCAGCTTCTGCTCGTCGAGACGCTGCCAGTCCAGTTCTTTCAGATTCGTCAGTGTGATGAAATTGCCGAAAAGAAACGAGTAGCGATAATCGTCATCTTTAATATAGAGCGTCGATCTCATGCCGTGCGGCAGGCCCGGTTGCGACGAGTAACGCTGCGGCAAACCTGCGATAAAACAGAAGACGCATTTATTGGCGCATTGGCGAATAAAGGGCGCTGGCTCCTCGCCGAACAGCACGCCCAGATTTTCATCAGACGTTTTATTGATCGTGACTTCATGCTGCTCTTGCTGCCGCTCGAAACCGATAGCCAGATCTTCATCGGCGACATAGAAGCGATAATCGACCAGGTCGCGAATCAGGTGTCCATTGATGGTGCGGAGCAGATCGCCCGGCTGCAATCCGGCGCGGTCGGCGGGGCTTTCGGGAACAACTTCGCGCACCCACCCATATAATTTTGGCATTGCCGTGTGTCCTTAGTGAAAAAACATTTGACCTTTGCGGTTTTCCTTTGTATACTCATGCAGACCAGGAGCGACGTGGTCTCTGTTTTTTAACGATCCGCTTGAGGATACTGCAATTAGTGAAAAAACGAAAACGTGTATCCTGGTGATTATACATGCCATAGGAGTAATCGTCAAATGTTCAACCCGCACGCGGGTTTGAACATTTGACGATTACTCCTATTCATGCCGCCACCAGAATCACGCTCAGCGTTACCAATACCAACCCGCCGAGCTTTGCCGGAGTCAGGTTTTCGCCGAGGATGAAATACGAAAGCACGAGCGTGATACCGGGAATGATGAAATCCGCGTAGGCGATGCGGATCGCCCCGATGCGGCGAATCAGCCAGAAGGTCAGCAAGAAGGTAATGCAGCCGCAAAAGATAGTCAGGTAGAGAAGATCGGCCAGCGCGATCCAGCCCGGTTGAATGGGCATCCCGTGTTCAGCAACCAGGCCCACCAGCACGATGAAGATGCCGCTATAGAACATCTGCCACGTCGTCAGCGTCACTACCGGCATCGCAGGCGCGCTGCGTTTCGCCAGAAACAGGCCCAGGCCGTAGATCACGGACGAACCCAGCACGGCCAGTTCGGCGATCAGCGCGGGGCCGCTGGCGGCAAAGCTCAATCCGTCGTTGGCAGAACCACCCACGAACGGGATATGGCCGAGCAGCACAATCAGGACGCCGACCGCTCCCACGCACAAACTCACCAGCAGACGCCAACCGCGCAACTCACCATGCCCGCCGCTATTGAACAAAGCAGTAAAGATCGGCGACATTGACCACATCAGCGTCAGAATACCCACCGGCGCGTAGGGCGCGGCAGCGAAGAAGATGCTGCTCGGAATGCCCACCATGCACAGCGAAACGCCACACACCTGGAGATGTTGCTGGGGTGTAATGCGCAGCGACTTGCGCTGTAGCAGCGCGATCACGGCCATGATGACAAAGGCGAGACAAAAGCGCGTGCCGGAGAAGAGCAGCGGCGGCGCGTTTTCCACGCCGATTTTGGCGGCCACGGGAAACGAGCCCCAGATGAGTACCATGACAACGAAGCCGAGCAAGGTGACGAGGCGCGCACGCGAACGGACAGGGGCAGATTTAATTACTGTATCAGTTTTGTTCGCCAAAATAGAACGTTCGCTTTCAGACAAAGACCAATACCACTGCGCAGGCCCGGATCATTTTCCCCGTAATGTTCATTATATAACACGCCCCCATTCTCCCTGCGCTAAACGCGCGGATCATATTCGCCTGGCCGTGGAGATGTTGATGGATCGCAACATACAAAGTGGTCTGGGTGAAGAGTATGAGTTGGTAGAAAATAGTGCGCGCAAGCGAGAGGCCGCACTCAAATACACTCGCTTACGTTACGAGTTAGAAATACACCGTGTCATCGATACATATGGACTAGAGCAGCTACAAGTCGCACATGAATCACTGAGATCCATTCCAGGCTCCGAAGACGGCTGAATCAGAAGTGTTGCGCACGCTCAATTTCATCCAGTGATAGCGAAACTGCTAATCTTGCCCTCGACAATCCCGGCGCGGTAATGCTACATTATCCCGTAGAGGCGCAATCAACGAGCTTGCTGGGAGCAAGATCAAGCGCTGCCACACCGGGATCGCCGAAGGATAACAATAATGATGAAAGAAGACTTGCTTCATTCCCTCAATGCTCTGTTTCCCAGAGGGTATATATTTACTGACAGCGCCTCGCTCATCAGTTACGAGGTCGATGCCGGGCTGGATCGCGGACGACCCGAAGGCGTGGTTTTCCCGCGCAGCACCAGCGATGTGGCGCGGCTGGTGCGCTGGGCCGCGAAGCATGACGTGCCGTTGATCGCGCGCGGAGCGGGTACGGGCCTCTCCGGCGGCGCGGTAGCCGACCGTGGCGGCATCATCGTCGAGTTCTCGCGCATGAACGCTGTGCTGGAGATCGACGAGTATGGGCGCAGCGCCGTGGTCGAGCCGGGCCTGATCAATTTACGACTGGATGAGCAGGTCAGGGCCAGAGGACTCTATTTCCCGCCGGACCCGGCCAGTCAGCGTGCATCAACGATTGGCGGCAATGTCGCCGAAAATTCGGGCGGGCCGCACTGCTTCAAATATGGCGTGACCACCAATTACATCATGGGTATGGACGTTGTGCTGGCCGATGGCCGCGCCATGCGCATCGGCGGACGCGCGCTCGACTACCCCGCGTATGACCTGTGCGGGTTGATTACTGGCAGCGAGGGCATGTTTGCCATGATGACCGCCATCTTCACGCGCCTGGTGCGCAATCCTCCGGCGATCAAAACCATGCTCGTTGTTTTCGACTCGGTCGAGCAGGCGGGCGTGGCCGTTTCTGCCGTCATTGTCGCTGGGCTTGTGCCTGCCACAATGGAGATGATGGACCAGAAAATCATTAACATCGTCGAACCCTTCGCGCACGCCAATATACCGCTTGACGCGGGCGCGGCGCTGATCATCGAGGTGGACGGCTATCCAGCCAGTCTGGATATGCAGATCGCCGAGATCACACGCATCATGGAAGCCAACGGCGGACGCGACGTTCGTATCGCGCGCGATGAAGAGGAGCGCGCCGCCATCTGGCTGGCGCGCAAGAGCGCGGCGGGAGCCGTTTCGCGCCTCAGTCCCGCCTACTATACCGTTGACATTACCGTGCCGCGCAGCTATCTCTCGCAAATGCTGGGAGAGGTCAATGACATCTGTAATCGTTATGGACTGCGCGTGGGCTACATGTTTCACGCGGGCGACGGCAACCTGCATCCCGTGATCCTCATTCCTGATCCGGAAAACGCGGAGCTGATGCAGCGCGTCCATCACGCCGGTCTGGAAATCGTTCTCGCCTGCATTCAGAAGAGTGGCAGCCTGAGCGGCGAACACGGCATCGGTATTGAGAAGCGCCAATACATGTCTCTCATGCACACAGATGAGGAGTTGGCCGCCATGCAGGACATCAAGCAGGTCTTTGATCCGGCCAATATTCTGAACCCCGGCAAAGTTTTTCCCGCGCCAGAAGCGAGCGAAGCCGCGCCAACATCTGACGCGAACGGCGCGCCTGTCGCTCCTGTCGCTCCACAACTGATCAGCCTTGACGTTGCCGCGCCGGCCAGAGAGCAGGACCACATATTCGCGCCGGAATCGGCGGCGCAGGCGGCACAAGGATTGGCCGCGCTCACAGCCGTCGGAAAGCGCGTCGCCATCCGCGCGACGACGAGCGACGCCGCGTTACCCGGCGGTGTTGATGTCCTATGCAGCGCCGCGAAACTGCGCAGTATCACGACCTACGCGCCTGATGACCTGTACATAACTGTAGGAGCGGGTACTCCGCTGGCCGAGGTGCAATCCTTCCTCACGCAGCAGGGCAAATGGCTGCCGCTCGCCTCGCCCTGGCCTGATACTACTATCGGCGGCCTCATTTCGACCAACCTCAACGCGCCGCTGCGGATGCGTTACGGCGCAATCCGCGATCTCGTCCTGTGCGCGACGGTCGCATTAGCGGATGGGCGCGTGATCCGCACCGGCAGGCCGGTCGTGAAAAATGTCGCCGGTTATGATCTGACGAAAGCATTCATCGGCGCGCGCGGCACACTGGGGATGCTCGCCGACGTCACGCTCAAGATTGCCGCGCCGCCGCGCTCGCGCCGCACACTGCTGGTTCCTGTGGATGATCAGCGGCGCGGCCTGCTCTGGGCGCGCCGCGTGTTGCCAGGCGCGCTCGTCGCTTCCGCCATTGTGCTGAGCAACAGCGCCGCCTTTACGAGCGCCTTGCATAGCCCATTTGTACTAGCCTACACGGCGGAAGGCTTAGCGGAAGATGTGCGAGCCGAACTGGAGCAGGTGCGTGGAACGCTGCGAAAAGCGGACGCGCCGCCGCCCATTGAGGCTGAGTCGCCTTCCGGCACAGATTTGTGGGCCACCATGCTGAGTGATAGCAGCCAAACGTTGAAATTGCGCATTGGAATACCGGCTAAAGACGCGGCGGCCTATTGCAACGATCAAACGGGACTGCTGCGCGAAAGTACCTTTCTTGTTGATGTGGCTGCTGGACATATCTACGTCACGACCGCTCACAGCGATGCCGACGCCGCCAGCAAGTGGATCGAGCAACTACGCCGCCCAGCGCTGGCTCTGGATGGCTACGCCATCGTCATAGACATGCCTGCAGCCTGGGAAAGCTCCATAGAGCGTTGGGGCTATCGCCCGCCGACGTTCGAGCTGATGCGCGGCTTGAAGGCAAGATGGGACCCGCAGAACATATTGAATAGTGAAGCATTCATGAATTAGCAATACGAGGACTGCAAGAAAACTGTGGCGGCGCAAATGATTGCGCTGCCACAGTTTTCTTGCAGTCCTCAACATATCTTTTCTCTACATTTTGATATCAAACATGATCTTACAAAGTTATTGCAATGTTTTAATCATATGATGATAATGAAAGGTATTTGTAAGCTATGGTATACTGTTATTAGAAGAATCCAGGCCGTTTTTTTTCAGAATATCCATGAATCAAAAATGTTATGAGGATTATTCATATTCCATCAAAGAATAGAATAATGTAGTAAAAAATACTTACATCCAGTTAACGAAAATAGGAAATAAGTACTATGTTATACTATTGTTGATTATTTAATAATATGTTATGATATGTAAAAGATATACTTGTCTAGTCACGTTATGCTAAAATCGTGTCTACTTTACCTTCTTTCTTAACTTCACTACAGTAGTGGGGAATCTCAGATCAAGTGAGATAAATAGCGGGGAAAGTACAAGGCTATGTATGTCTTTATTCGCCTTTTGATATCTTGATGAAAAGATCGATATCGAGAAAAAGGAGGCATCGATATCGGACACATGCATTCGCAAAGCGGAGGAAACTTGAAAGGAATAACAACCATGCCCCCCACCCCTGAAACGACAAATGTCGGAAAAGCCGTCGCTGCCCGTGTTGGCAGCAATATTCGCGAAGTCCGGACTCGTATGGGAATGACGCAAGCGCAGCTCGCGGCTCCCGAATTCTCAATTTCCTATATATCGGCAATTGAGCGCGGGAAAATCCGACCATCGCTGCGCGCTTTGTCGATCCTGGCGCGCCGCCTGGACGTCCCATTGACCTTCTTACTCGAAGGCTCTCCGTCCCAGGCTGCCGAGGCTCGCACTATCGGCTATTCGCCGGCGGACGCCGGCCCCGACCAGAAAATTGATGTCGATTTGCTGCAAGCCAGCATTTTAGTGCAGCAGGGCGATGCCAGACAAGCCGAAGAACTGGTCGCTCCGATCGTGCCGGAGCGTATCACCATTGAGCAAGCCTTCCGCTTGTTCTACATTCGCGGCGAGATCCACATGGCCGACGGGAAATATCAGGAAGCCGTTGTTGATCTGCGCAATGCCGTCACGCAAGGTGAAGGACTCAATGATGTTGAGTTTACCGAGCGCGCGCGCGATCTGCTTGGCAAAGCCTACTTTAACCTCTACAATTATGCCCTTGCCCTGGAAAATCACAGCCGCTGCCTCGACGCCATCAACAGTGGACGGGTCACTGACCCGATCTTCGCTCTTGAGGTGCTGAGCGACATCGCCAATGATTACTTCAGGTTAAGTGATCTGGAACAGGCCGTCACCTTCTACCATCGTGCTTTGCAGGCGCTTGAGAATCTCAATAGAGATAGCAGAAGTTTCGCGAAGCAGTACATGGAGATTAGCCAGCAGTCCAAAGACGCTGGCAAACTGACCATGGCCCGCGATTATGCCATGCGCAGCCTCGCGCTGTATCAAATGCGCGGCGAACATCGGCTCATTGGCCTGACGCACCAGCATCTTGGCAAGGCTCTTGAGCGGAAAAACCTGCTCGACGAGGCGCAGCAAGAATATGAGCAAGCGATTGCCATTGAGCATGAACTGGGCGACGCTATTGCCATATCCACCTGCCATGCCTCACTGGCCGAACTGCTGCTCAGGCGCGGTAGAACAGACGAGGCAGAACAAGAGGCCCAGCAAGCCCTTACCTATGCTCGCGAAAGCGAGGACGCCCAGACGCAGGGCCAGGCGCTCTTCGCCCTTGCCCAACTGCGACACCAGCTCGGCGACTTCAAGGCAGCGGATGCACTCTTCGCTGAAGCGCTGGGTATGCTCGATTCATCGAACGCCCACGAAATTGCCGCCAGCGCCTACTTCCGCTTTGCCAACCTCCTGGAGGAGCGCGGCGAAGTGCAGCAGAGCTTGAGCGCAATCAAGAAAGCCTATGGTCATCAGAGCCAGGGCAAACGCTCCGACATCGAGTAGACAGCGATCTCCACTGTGACACAACAATGACGGGCGGCCAGTTGGCCGCCCGTCATTGTTGTGTCAGCATGACGATCATTCGTCTCCACCCCTCTTGACGAATACACGCTCTCCGAGTATCCTGAATGTGGATCAATTTGAACACGGAGGAACATCTCTCATGAGCGTTGACTTCGCGCACCTGCACGTCCATACCGAATACTCCTTGCTTGATGGCTTCAGCCGCATCAAGAAGCTGGTCGGTCAGGCCAAAGCCTCTGGAATGCAGCACCTCGCCATTACCGATCACGGCGCCATGTATGGCGCGATTGAATTCTATAAAGCGTGTAAAGCAGAAGGTATCAACCCGGTCATCGGCATCGAAGCCTACCTGACCGAGGATATGCACGACCACTCTAAACGTTACAGCGACGATTATCATCACCTGCTGCTGCTGGCAAAAAATAATACCGGCTACTATAACCTGCTGAAACTGACCACTATCGCCAATACCGAAGGCTGGCATCTGCGACCGCGCGTGGATAAGCGCGTGCTGGAACAATACGCCGAGGGACTGATCGTCACCTCAACCTGCCTCTCCGGCGAGATACCCAAGATGCTGCTGGGCGAACAGCGCGAGCAAGCCTACAAAACCGCGCGCTGGTATCAGGACGTCTTCGGCGAGGACAATTTCTATCTCGAAATCCAGGAGCATCACGGCATCTTCGAGGATGGCAAACCTTCGCCGCAGGGGCAGTTGAATCAATTGCTGTTCGCTATGCACCGCGACCTGCGTATTCCCATGGTCGTCACCAACGATCTCCACTATGTCGAAAGCGACGATGCCGACTCGCATGATATTCTGCTCTGCGTGCAGACGGGCAAGCAGCGTGATACGGCCAAACGCATGAAGTTCGACAGCAACGAATATTATCTGAAAAGCCCGGAAGAGATGGCGCATCTCTTTCCCGATCTACCGGATGCCATCGCCAACAGCGTGCGCATCGCCGAGCAATGCAGCGTCAATCCTCTGGCGTATAAAGCCCAGTTGCCCAATTACAGCATTCCACCCGCATATGCTTCACAAAAAGATTACCTGCACGCCCTGTGTGTAGAGGGCGTCAAAGAACGCTTTGGGGAAATGAACGAAACCATTGCCCGGCAACTTGCCTATGAGATCAACATGATCGCGGACAAAGGCTTTGTTCCCTATTTCTTGATCGAATGGGACTTTGTCAACTACGCGCGTTCGCGTGGCATTCGCTGCTCGGCGCGCGGCTCGGCTGCCGGCAGCTTGATGGCCTATACGCTGGGCATCACCAATGTTGATCCCATACGCTACCAACTGCCCTTTGAACGCTTCTTCAATACCGAGCGCGCGGATATGCCTGATATCGACATGGACTTCCCGGATAATCGCCGTGAAGAAGTGATCGAGTATGTGGCGCGCAAGTACGGCAATGACTGTGTGGCGCAGATGGTCACGTTCAACACGATGGCCGCCAAAGCGTCCGTCAAAGACGCCGCGCGCGTGATGGGCTTGCAGAGCGTGGGCGACCGCATCACGCGCCTGATTCCTACCGGCCCCAAAGTCACACTCCAGGGTTCGCTCGATTCTATCAAAGAACTGGCCGATCTGTACAAAGAGGAGCCTGACGCGCAGCAGATCATCGACGAGGCGTTGAAGCTGGAAGGTTCAGTGCGCTCCACCGGCATCCACGCCGCCGGCGTGATTGTGGCGAACGAGGGGTTGGAACATTTTGTGCCGCTGCAACAGCGCGACCCCAAAGATCCGTCAAAGGGACGCATCACGCAGTACGAACAGGCCCATCTCGAGGAATTAGGCTTAATCAAGTTCGACTTCTTAGGGCTAAGTAACCTGACCATCCTGGATAACACGCTCAAGTACATCAAAGCCACGCTTGGCGAAGATGTGATCCTGGAAAAAGTGCCGCTCGATCCCGTTCCCGGCAACGAGGAGCAGAACGCGAAACGTCAGAAAGCCTTCGACCTGCTGGCAAGCGGCGAGACGACGGGTATCTTCCAGCTTGAAGGGCCGAAGATGACCGAGTATATTAAACAACTCAAGCCGACGCGCGTCGAAGACGTGATGGCGATGATCGCCCTCTACCGGCCCGGCCCGATGGAGAGCATCCCCGAATTTATCGACGCGAAACATGGGCGCAAAAAAGTGACCTATCTTGATCCGCGCCTCGAACAATGGCTTAATGAATCCTACGGCGTGATCGTCTATCAAGATCAGGTGCTGTTCATCGCCGTCGGCCTGGCTGGCTTCTCCTGGGGCAAGGCCAATAAATTCCGCAAGGTTCTCAGCAAAAAGATCATGCACGAGGTCGAAAGCTACCGCGGCGATTTCGTACAAGGCTGCATCAACAATGGCGTGAAAAAAGAGGATGCCGAAACGCTTTTCACCCTCATCGAGCCCTTCGGCGGCTACGGCTTTAACAAGGCGCACGCGGCCAGCTATGCCGTTGTCGCCTTCTACACGGCGTATCTCAAAGCCAACTATACGGCGGAGTTTATGGCCGCAACGATGACCACCGAAGCCTCCGACGCCAAAAAGGTTGCCAACGCCATCGCCGAGTGCAAACGCATGGGCGTTGAAGTATTGGGACCCGATGTCAGTAAGAGCGACCGCGGCTTCACCGTTGAAAATGGCGGCGTGCGCTTCGGCTTGCTGGCGATCAAGGGCATCGGCGAAGGCCCTATTGGCGAGATTGTGCGCGCCCACAGCGAAGACGGGTCGTTCAAATCCCTGGCCGATTTTTGCACGCGCGTCGATCCCAAAATGGTTGGCAAGAGCGCCATCGAGACGCTGATCAAGGTCGGCGCGCTGGACTCAGTGGGGCCGCGCCACCAGTTGCTGGAATCGGTCGATATCGCCATGAAGTGGGGCAAGAACCAGCGCGAAGCGCAGGTGCGCGGGCTGGTGAGCCTCTTCGGTGATATGGAGGAGACCGAAAGCGCCTTTGAATTTGCCCTCAAAATCGACGCGGAGGAGATTTCGCGCAAGCGCCTGCTGGCCTGGGAAAAAGAACTGCTCGGCGTCTACATCTCCAAACACCCTCTTGCCTATCTGACCGAGCTATTCAAAGAGAAAGTGACGCACAGCATCGCCGACATCACGGAAGAGATCGAACGGCAGAAGGTCACGATAGGCGGCATTATCAAAGAGGCGAAGCGCATCACCACCAAAAAGGGCGATACCATGTGTATCGTCGAGCTTGAAGATATGTTCGGCTCCATCAACGTGACGGTCTTTCCCAGGACATATAACGAACATATCGATCTGTGGGTAGAGGACGCGGTCGTGATTGTGAGCGGTGAAGTGCAGGTGCGCCGCGACGCCCCAGAGATTATTTGCAACAGCATCTCCCAGGTAAAAGCGGTCGAGGAAGAGATGAACCGCAAGCAATATCACGTCTGGCTTACCATCCATGTGAGCGGCGAAGATGAGCGCGCGCTCTCCGACGACAAAGTGCGTATCCAGGACGTCTACAACTGCGTGCGCGACCGCGCGGGCCGCGACATCTACGACATCCTGGTCGAAAACGGGGAGTGGCAGGTCTTACTGACGCCAAAGGACAATACCATGCATTACAGCCCCGAAGTACACGAACGCTTAGAAGCAATCCTCGGCAAAGGCGCGGTTGAAGCCAGAGAAACGTAGGGGTGCAGGATGAATTTCACAAAAGAGGCCGGAAATTCCGGCCTCTTTTGTGAAATTCATCGCTGCGCCAAAACGGATAGAGTATGATATAATTGCTTGGAATTATCAGCGCATAACAGCTATGAAAAGGCAAAATACGTGAGTTTTCAACAGAGAGGGCCAACGCCCGACCCTGATGCGGCGCAGCAACGTTCCGGGTCTGAACAATGGGGCTCATGGGGAGCAGGCGGCGGAGAAGAGAACGCGCAGCCGCGCCCTGCCTCACCTGCGCTGCCCGTCGATCCGCAATTCACGCTGCATGAACATGTGAGCGGGCAACTGCCAGTCCATCCAGCGGACGCGCCGCTTTTCCGTCCCGCTTATAATCCCTATCCGCAACTGCCGCCGGGACAGATGCATCATTACCTCTCCCCCGGAGAGACTGCATTGCCGCCGCCTCAAAGACCAGGAGCGGCTCCAGGCCAACCTTATCCACCTTACGCTAGCGGGGCAAGCCCATCCTACGCGGGCGGGGCAAGCCCATCCTACGCGGGCGGGGCAAGCCCATCCTACGCTAGCGGGGCAAGCCCATCCTACGCGGGCGGGGCAAGCCCACGCCCCTACTATCCGCCGCCTCCCGCCTACAATGGCTATGGCTACAGTTATCCCTATGGCTACCCGCCTCCCTACGGCTATCCCTATTATGGGTGGCAGCCGCGGCCCAAACGCGACCGCTATCAGTTCGCGGTCAGCATCGTTACGACTGTTGGCGCGGGGCTGGCGATCATGGGCGGCCTGATCAGTGCATTCTTCTTGCTCCTGGTACTGCTCGTACCGAACACTACGGAAACCACCAGCAGCTTTTTTAGTGGTCTGATGACGTTCCTGGCGTTCACTATCGCGGGCATAGTCGGCGGCGCTTTTTGCCTGTATCACAGCATTCGCGCATTGAATCGCAAGCCGTCCGCGCCGGTGCGCCTGCCCTGGTTCTGGATACCGCTTATTCTGTACCTGTTCGTGGTCGGTATTGGTTACGCCCTGCAAGTCAACGGTCTCTCCATCACGTACTGGAGCCTCACGATCTTTCTGATCACCCTGGCGGCCATATTCCCTGCGCTGGCACTGGCCGCGCTGGGCGTGCGCCGCCTGCGCTTCCCCGCGTGGCCGACGACGTGGCGGCGTTTCACGCTGGCCCTGGTAAGCGGAGCAACGTTAGGTATCGGGCTGGCGCTGCTGCTAGAACTGGGTCTATCGCTCCTGGCGCTGCGTTCCACCGGGAATCTTTTCTTTAACTGTATCGATGATCCCAGCGGGCCGGGATGCAACCAGGCGCTACAGTTCAACATCGTTTTCCTGATCATCGCGGTGATCGGGCCTGTCGTCGAGGAAACGGTCAAGCCGCTGGGCGTTGCTCTCTACATGGGGCGCGTGCGCAGCGCGGTGGAAGCTTTCACGCTGGGCATGGCGGCCGGCATCGGCTTCGCCCTGGTGGAAACGGTCGGCTATATCGGTTCCGGCTACCAGGATTGGCTCTCGGTCGCGCTGATGCGCACGGGATCGAGCCTGCTGCACGGCTTCGGCGCCGGCATGGTCGCGCTCGGCTGGTACTACCTGGTCCATCGAAAGCAGGGAGGCAGCGTCCTGATCGCCGTCTTGTGCTGGCTGTATGCGGTCTTCCAGCACTTAGTCTGGAATGGCACGACGGTGCTGGCATTCTTGCCCGCGCCCATCGGCCCAACTATTGGAAGCTGGAACATCAACCTCGGCTTTGCATCGCTGCCTTTCCTGGAAGGATTGAACATCATTGAGGCCATCCTGATCCTGGTCTTTTTCATCTATATGACGGGCAGATTGCGTCGACGAACGCCCACGCCGTCTCCACCGTCCGGCACTGAGTACAAGCCGGAACCCTCCGGCCAGCCCCAATTCGCCGCGCGCGGGTAATACCGTGTGGCGGCGCAATTCATTGCGCCAGAATCGGCATGGGCGCGATCAATTGCGCCGCCACACGATCCTACCGCATTTGATGTAAAGAATGTGCAAAAAATTTGTAAAGCATCTGGTTGCGTTTCGCGTGTATCCTGTGTACAATAGAGGGGATATAATTGACGTTAAAAGACCCGGCGGAGGTTTTTCTCTGATGCCCTTTACGGCGCGCGATTTACGCTATCATCCTGAAGAAACCTATCCTGCGCTCCATGCTTACCTGGCCCGCTGCGCACAACATTATTTGGGATCGTTGAAATATGACCCGGTGGAACCGGAACTGGTGATCAATCATGTCATTGACCAGTTGATTCGCCTCGGCTTGCTCGGCGGCGGTGATCGCACACCTCTCTGCGTGCTGGATCAATTGAGCAACGCGCAATTCTATTCATTCTTACATAACAGTTGCAAAAATAAAGCCATCGACCGCCTGCGCAAGCGCCGCCCGGCCATCAGCAATTTCAGCGATCTGGAAGCGTCCGACCGCGAGGAAGGCGAGGACGATCCGCTCAACGAGGCCATTGACCCGCTCTGGGGCGTTCCATTTGCCACGCCGGAAGAGATCACGCTGGTGCTGGCAACGCAAAGCGATCTGCGCCAGATTCTCATTCACTGCCTCTCCGCGCTCAAGGCCGCGCCCAAACAACTCTACGCCATGATCCAGGAATTGAAAGAAGTGGGCGCGGACGAGGTATTGCAGGACGTCGTTCGCGCCTTGCAGCAGGAATATCTTGCCTCAGATGACAAGATAACAATTGCACATATGAGCCAGCACAAAGATCACGCCCATAAAAAATTGCGCCATTGCCTGCAAGCGCAAAGCAGTAATTTGACAGTCAGAGTGGCTTTGCGTTTAACAGAATATGGAACACGGACGGCAGACCCGGCAGGGTTCGTCGTCGCACTGAGCGATATATTACAGGATGATCTTTCCGCGGAGGACGCGCGCACCGGCTTGAGAGAACTGGCAAGCGAGAGTTTGCTGGATTGGCGCGGCGACGATACCGTGTATCTCAGCGACGCGCAGATGAAACATCTGACGCGCTTCTACCGGGAAGAGTAAGCAGAGCGCGGGCGGGGCAGAGCCACCGCCCCTACTGGGCAGGTCGAGCATATGGCAACAAACAATGACGCCTACAA
>DATLSW010000257.1:0-2917 GCA_035533955.1 Ktedonobacteraceae bacterium
GACACGTCCCCTATAATTATTCTTATATATTGTGCAAGTATAGCGCATCTGGGCATTCTGTACAAGGGGCTACGCAATCCGGTTCTGTATTCTTACGGAACTGTAGGGGCGTGGGCTTGCCCCGCCCAAAAACGGTGAGGGCCCGCTGGTACTCGCCAGGGCGGGGCAAGCTCACGCCCCTACGGTCTTTATCCGCCCGCGCGCTTCACTCTATATCCCATCTCTGCCAGTTTTGCCAGCGCCTTGTCGCAATGATCGCCTTGAATCTCGATAACGCCCTCCTTGACCGTGCCACCGGAGCCGCATACCTTCTTCAGTTGTTGGGCTATCGAAGAGATCATATCCTCACTGGCTGCTATGCCAGTGATCAGCGTGACCGTTTTGCCGCCGCGTCCCTTGCGCTCGCGTGTCACGCGCACAACGCCATCACCCCTTTGGGCTATCGTGTCGGATGATGCGCAGCGACATTGTTTAGAGGGCTGGCCGCAAGTGGGGCAGGTTGTTACGCGCCCATTATCGCTAGAATAGACAAGCCTGTCCGCCATAGCGTGATGCTCTCCTTTTTCATGCATATCATTGAGGGTATTATACCACATGACAGGCAATGTTTTTGTACGTGAGATCGACCAGATCATCATAAAAGCTCCTTACAATCTACTGAAATTCTCAGATTTCTATAGATTTTTGCTTGCCAGAATCCGTCCGTCGCGTTATGATATGGGAAGCGCAAGATAAGCAATGCCGTGGGGGTGTGGGCTTGCCCCGCCCAAAAATGTTGCCTACCATGGAACCAGGGCGGGGCAAGCCCACGCCCCTACGGCATTTTACCCACAAAGGGCGTAGGCCCTTAAAAAATGTTATAAGTGAAGGAACAATGACACAACAGCATATCTCATCTTCCCTGGCGGCCGCGCCGCGGCAGACCGGCGCGTCGCGTTTTCTCGCCGCCTGCCAGCGCCAGCAGACGGACGCCACGCCCATCTGGTTCATGCGGCAGGCCGGGCGCTGCATTGCCGAGTACCGCGAACTGCGCAAGCGTTATGATATTTTGACGATGGCGAAGACACCGGAACTCTGCGCTCAGATTACCGTCATGCCCGTCGAGCGTTTCAACGTGGACGCCGCCGTCCTCTACGCGGATATCGTGCTGCCGCTCGAAAAAATGGGCATCTCCCTGGAGATCGAGCCGGAGATCGGTCCCATTATCCATAATCCCGTGCGCACGATGCAGGATGTCGAGGTATTACGGGTACTCGACGCCGCGGAATCCACGCCGTTCGTGTTTGAGGCCATCAAGCTGGTACGCCGTGAACTGGCGGGCAAACAGGCCGTGATCGGCTTCTCCGGCGCGCCGTTCACCCTGGCCTGCTACCTGATCGAAGGGCGGCCTTCGCGTGATTACGCGCTCGCCAAATCGCTCATGTACGGCCAACCACGCGTCTGGCACGCCCTGATGGAGAAGCTGACTGAAGTCGTCTCGCGCTACCTCGTCGCGCAGATCGAGGCGGGCGTCGATGTCGTGCAATTGTTCGATAGCTGGGTTGGCGCGCTCAGCCCCAGCGTCTACCGGCAATTTGTGCAGCCCTATAGCCGCCGCATCTTCGAGCGCGTCAAGGAGACCGGTACGCCTGCTATTCACTTCGGCACGGGCGCTGCCAGCCTGCTGGAGTTGATGGCCGAGGCGGGCGGCGACGTGATCAGCGTCGATTGGCGTGTCGATCTCGACAACGCCTGGGCGCGTATCGGCTATGAACGCGGCATCCAGGGCAACCTCGACCCCACGCTCATGCTCACATCGTGGGAGACGATCCAGGACGCTATGCGCGACATCCTGCGCCGCGCCGCCAATCGTCCCGGCCACATCTTCAATTTGGGCCACGGCGTGCTGGCTCCGACCGATCCCGACTTGCTGCGCCGCTTAGTCGCCGCCGTTCATGAAGAGACGGCCCGCTAATGGGGTCAATGCTGCTATGGAGTGGCGGCGCAATCAATTGCGCCGCCACACCATAGCAGCGCTGTCCCTCATTTCACGAGGAGTAATATGACAACGCAATCCACACAACACATCGGCGTATTGCTCATGACCTACGGCTCACCGGCCACACTCGACGACGTTCCCATCTACTTGAAACATGTTTATGGCGGGCGCGAGGCCAGTGCGGAGGTGATTGCCGAATTTCACCGCCGCTATCATCTCATCGGCGGCTCGCCCTTGCTGCGTATCACGCGCGAACAGGCGGCGGCCTTGCAAGACGAACTCAACGCGCGCCATCCCGATGGGCCGATCTTTCACGTCGCCGCCGGGATGCGTTTCGCCCCGCCGTTCATCGCTGATATTGTTCCAGAAGTGGCGGCGGGAGCGCGGCAGGTAATCGGCCTGATCATGTCGCCGCAGTATTCGCCGATCATCATGGGCGGCTACGTGCGCGCGCTCAAAGAGGCGGTCGCGCAACTACAGCGCGCCGATTTCACGCTGACCATCACCGAGGACTGGCATTTGCAGCCGTTGTTCTTGCAGGCGCTGGCTGAGCGCGTGCGCGAGGCGTTGGATCGCTTCCCGCCGGATGTGCGCGATCAGGTTCCTGTGCTGCTGACGGCGCATAGTATGCCGAAGCGCGTGGTGGAGAACGAACCAGGTTATATCGACGATCTCAAAGAGACGGCGGCGGCTATCGCGCAACTGGTGGGTCTGCCGCCGGAACGCTGGCTGTTCTGCTACCAGAGCGCGGGCCATACGCCGGAAGAATGGCTCAAGCCGGATTTCGCCGATGTTATGCCCGAACTGCGCGCCGCCGGTCACACCCATGTCCTGATCGCGCCGGTGCAGTTTTTAGCCGACCACCTGGAGATTCTCTACGACATCGAGATCGGCGCGCGCGCGCAGGCCGAGCAGCACGGCATCCAGTTCGCTCGCACC
>DATLSW010000258.1:0-5532 GCA_035533955.1 Ktedonobacteraceae bacterium
AAAATTCAATCGTCCTGGCGGCTCTCGTCTCTCTTTTGTTTCGCTTTCGCGTCCGGCAGTTCATGCTCACCTTCTGGCAGAAATGTCTCGCGTTCCAGGTAGTAGCTCGCGATGAGCGCGATGCCGACGCCCAGGGGGATCAGGCCAGGGAGCAGCCAGGGGCCGAAGTGGAACGGCGCGGCAGCGTAGAGCGGCGGCAGCAGAAAGCCGACGGGATAAAGACCGATGGTCAGAGTCAAGCCGACCATGGCGGTGATCAGGCCGGCGCGCAGCAGCCCTGCACCACGCCGCGTGTGGCTAGGATGCATGCCGTAACTGAGCATAGCGATCCGTTCGCGGTATTGCAAGTAGCGCAACAGCACGATGAAGATAAAGAATATCGCCAGCGCAATCAGCCAACCGATAAAGACGATGAGAGCATTTTCAGGCATAACGCCACTCCGCCAGGAAATGATATAGCAATATATGTTATCATATGAGATATGAATGTCGCGAATGTTTCATTGTACACGATGAAACAATTTGCTATGAGAATCGATCTAAGTGAAGTATGAACGAGCCTTTGTTGCAATCTACTCATCAAAGTCTGAGTTTGCCACTGTCGGGAACGCTCGCGTCTCTGACGGCGGCGGACGAGGCGCGACTCGTATCTGCGTGCCAGCGCGGCGATCAAGACGCCTTTGCCCAGTTGGTGCAACGGCATCAGCGGCGCGTCTTCAGCCTTGTCTTTCGGATGCTCCAGCAGTACGAGGAATCCTGCGAAGTGACCCAGGAAACGTTCCTCGCCGCGTGGCAGGGCCTGCCCGCTTTTCGCGGCGAAGCGCGTTTCTCGACCTGGCTGTATCGCATTGCTTACAACTGCTCGCTCAAACAACTTGAGCAGAGGAAACGTGACCGCGCGCTTCAGATGAATATGGAAGCGGAACAATCGCTGGTCGGCAGCGAACAAGAGCCGGTGGATGCTCGGCTGGAGGCCCATGCGCGCCAGACTCTCATCCACGAACAGCTCTCGCGGCTGCCCGCCAAATATCGTATCGTGTTGATCTTGCGCCATCTCCAGGATATGAGCTACGAGGAGATGGCCGAACTGCTCAAAATTCCTATTGGAACAATTAAAACTCATTTATTCCGAGCGCGCAATTTGCTGAAAGAGCGTCTTGAAGCGGATCGCGAATTGAACGCGCGTAAGGGAGGTTAGTGATGCGCTGCGGAGAAGCCGCCAGACAACTACAGCTCTATATCGATCGCCGCCTGACGGTGGAACAGGTGCGTGTCCTCGAATCCCATATCGCGGACTGCCGGGCCTGCCAGCGCGATCTCTACTTGCTGGAGGAAATAGCGACTTTTGTACGTGACGTTGCTCCGATTGCCGAGCCAGCAGATTTGACCACGCGTATTATGCGACAGGTCGCCATCACGCCGCAGCGGCCAAAAGAGCGCAGTTTCGTATTCTGGCGTCCCTCCTTGCCAGAACTGCTTGCCGTTGTACTGCTGGCTACTATCTCGACGCTGGGCGTTATGTGGCAACAACCATCGCTGCGCGCCGTGCTGCCCTTTGCGAACGGCCGCGACTTGCTTTCGTTAACCTTTTTCAACCTCCTGCACTCGCTGTCTGACGGCAATACCGCGCTGCTGCTGCTGGCCTTGTGGATCGTCGGCGCGGCGATAGGTGTGTGCATCACGCTGATCCTCGCGGGCAGCGAACTGCGCGCGCAGTGGTTCAAAGCTATGCTGGAACGCCTGCCCGTGCGGTAATGACCTCTACACAAAAAGGCGATGATCATGCTGTGATCATCGCCTTGACTCTGGTCGGGGTGAGAGGATTTGAACCTCCGACCACCACAACCCCATTGTGGTGCGCTACCGGGCTGCGCTACACCCCGCTACCGGAACGATACCAGTATAGCAGAAAATCCGCACGTTCGTCAAGCGTTTTTTGCTGCCGGCTGTTTTCTAGCCTTGCCCTGACTAGCCAAATGCGCTAGAATAGAGATGAGCGGATTCCCAAAACAGCAATGACCATTGTCTTAGGCGTGGAAAGGAGCATAGCGTGCCAATGGGCGCGACATCAATCGCCGCGGTTCTTTTTCAGGTGCAGCAAATTGACCTCGAACTGGAACGCCTGATCGCTGAGCAACAGAGCGTGGCGCAATCTCTGCAAGGCAACGCGCAACTCCAGCAGCAGCGCGCCGATTACAAATCCGCGCAGCAGCAGTTACAGAACGGTTTGCAAGCGCAGAAAGAGGCGGAGTGGGCATTTGAGGATCTCAGCCGCCGTCTGAATGTGCAAGAACAACGACTGTATAGCGGCGCGGTACATAATCCCAAAGAACTCCAGGCAGCGCAGCAGGAAATACAACGCCTGCGCGACCAGCGCACCCGCCAGGAAGACAAAACGCTGGAGATCATGGAGGAGGCGGAAGCCTTGCAGGAAATGGTGCGCCACAAAACCGAGATGCTGGCGCGCGCCGAGGAAGCCTGGCGCAAAGAGAGCGCCGCGCTCGTCATTCGGCGCGATCAACTCGCGGAACGCAAATTGGAGCTGGAAAGCAAGCGCGAGCGGCTGACCGCGAGCATCGACGCTGAGGTGATGCGCCGCTACGCGGCGATGCTGCGCTCGAAACAGGGGCGTGCCGTCTCCAAAGTGGAGCAAAATTCGTGCCAGTGGTGCCGCGTCATCCTCACGCCCAGCGAACTCCAGCGCGTGCGTGTGAGCATGGAACTGCAAACCTGCACCAACTGCGGGCGCATCCTCTATTATGATCGGTGAGAGGATCGCTCACTATCGGCAAAATGGCTAATCTGTCCCATAACTTCCCCGTTTGGCGTTGATTCCCGGCAGATATCAGGTAATCTATCGATCAAAAAGGTGAATGAACTATGGTACAGTGGGAACACCGCTACTTACTGGGAACGATGGTCTTTACCGTCGCGGGAGATGTAGTGCGAGACTTCGACGAGGAGTATGAGGCGTGGACGTGGCTGGAGCGCGACGGCTGGGGATTGGTCGCTATCGAGCCACCCGACCCGGTACGTCCGGGCGCGTGCAAATATTACTTTAAGCGGCAACGACCCTCCCAGCAATACGCCGCGCGCTCGCCCGCCACCGATACTCATACCTCCGTGTCATATCAGCAACACGAGAGATGACCTATGGCGCTATCAGGTTACTGGCGCTCCTCGCTTGACCCGGAGCGCGTGATGAGCGTGAGCGTGACGCATTGGCAAGAGCAGGCGCGGCAGCAGCGCGAGGACGCGCTGACCGTCGAGGAGCCTCTGGAGGTGCGCCTGGCGCATCGCAGCCTGGCCGTGATCATGCGCACGCCCGGCCACGATCGCGAACTGGCAATGGGCTTTCTGTTCAGTGAAGGCGTGATCGCAGGGGCGGCTGATGTCCTGCGCATCGAAGATGAAAGCGACGCCGACGGCCTGCCCTTGCCCAACGTCGTCAACGTCGTATTGCGCGACCCATCGCCTTCTGAGGCCGCGCCGCCGCAAACAACGGCCTTCGAGCGCCATTTCGCCGTCTCCGCGAGCTGCGGCCTGTGCGGCAAAAATAGCATCAGCGACCTGCTCATCTCCACGCCGCAGCTCGACGACGATACCGTCCGCGTCAATGCCGCCGTCCTCTATACCTTGCCCGCGCGCCTGCGCGAAGCCCAATCGGTGTTCTCTCACACCGGCGGCCTGCACGCCGCCGCGCTCTTCGACCTGGATGGCGACATGTTGCTGCTGCGCGAAGACGTAGGACGCCATAATGCCGTCGATAAGCTGAGCGGGCATGGCCTCTTACAAAATACATTCCCCTACTCGCGGCACATCTTGCTGGTGAGCGGGCGCACTTCATTCGAGATCATCCAGAAAGCGCTGCTGGCGCGTATCCCCTGCGTGGCCGCCATCTCCGCGCCATCCAGCATGGCCGTGGAACTGGCCGAGCGCGGCGGCCTCACCCTGATCGGCTTCCTGCGCGGCCCCTCCATGAATGTCTACACCCATCCCGAACGCATTATCTAACTATTACCGTTTTTCACATCTCCAAAAAGAACGCATTATTGAGTAACGCAAAAAGCGCCTCAACGCTCTTCGGGAATTGTAGGGACGCGGGCTTGCCCCGCCCTGGTGAGCGAAGCGATGCACGGCTTTTGGGCGGGGCAAGCCCACGCCCCTACGGGTTTCGGCCATGTTACCCGCGAGGACGGAGAACCATGCAGAACTCGATCTTGTCAGTCATAGCAAAGAATGCTATAATAGTCCGGTGTTTTTAGCACACCCCACAACGTGGGGCAGTACATTATCACCACCTGCTCCGGCAGCCGATGCATTGACCGGGGCAAACCCAGAGGAAGGAGGAGACTTCGTGAATAGAGACTATGAGCTTGGCTTCATTCTCGCACCCGAAGTCAATGAAGAACAGACACGAGGCATCTTAGATCGTGTCGGGCAGATCGTCGCCACGCGCGGTGGCGAGGTCGTGAGAGTCAATCAGTGGGGGCGCCGCCGTATGGCCTACCCCATCGAACATCACCGCGATGGCTATTATGTATTCGTTGATATGATCGCGGCCCCTGAGACCATAACCGAGCTTGAACGCACGCTGCGCGTCTCAGAAGAGGTGCTGCGGCACATGATCACAAGGCGCGAGCCCAGGGTGGCGCAGAAAGAACGCGAGGCGTTCGCCGCCGCTGCAGCGGCTGCCGCCGCGACCCCGGCTCCCGCACCCGCGACGGCTGAACAAGCTCCGGTGGAACAAGCTCCGGCGGAACAAGCTCCAGCGGAAGAGGCTGCTGTTGCGGAGACCGCTACCGACGAGACCGCTGCTACAGAGGAAGCCGCGCTGCCAGAGGGCATTTCTCCCGAAGAGATCGCGGACGTGCCGCCAGCCATCGAAGTACCGGCTGAAGCGTAAAAAGTTTTGTAAAACGTTTGGGAAGGTTCATCTGATCTCCAGAAATAGAGCATTGAGGCGAAAAGTATCAGATCGAAAGGATTTGGGCCATGCTTAACAAGATCATGTTAATTGGGAATCTTGGTAGAGACCCCGAAATGAACTACACCCCTTCGGGAGTAGCCGTCACGAAGTTCTCTCTCGCGGTAAGTCGCATGGCGAAGGCAGGTGCTGGCGAGAAGCAGGAAGAGACCGAGTGGTTCAATATTGTGGCCTGGCAACAGCTTGCGGAGACGTGCAATACGTACCTGCGCAAAGGCATGAAGGTCTATATCGAGGGTCGTCTCACACAGCGCAAGTACGTTGATCGCGATGGCAACCAGCGCACGGCCGTCGATGTGATTGCTAACAACATGGAAATACTGACGCCAAAATCACAGCAGAGCGCGCCGACTGATCAGTTCCTGGGAGAACAGGACGACGGCGGACTTGGAGACCTGGAAGACCATCCCTTCTAAATAACGAGGAGAATATCCGTGCAGAGAAGATCGGAATCGACGGGGCGCGCGCGCCACGATCGGCGCGAGCGAGGTGATCGCTCTTCATCGCGCCGCAAAGTTTGCCAGTTTTGCCACGATCACGTGCGC
>DATLSW010000259.1:0-9816 GCA_035533955.1 Ktedonobacteraceae bacterium
TCGCCATTTTGAGCATTGTGATGGTTGCCGTTTTCAGCAGCAGCCTTGATCAGCAGCTCGCGGCGTTGCCGCTATCAACCGCGTTGAGGCAATCGATTGATGCCCAACGCTTCAAATTGGCGGGTATTACTATTCCCACCACTGTCAACAGCGGGACGCAGGTTGCTATCAAAACCGCCATCAACAGCGCGTTCGTTAGCGGTTTTCGCGTCGTCGTATTCATCTGCGCCGCCCTCGCGCTGCTGAGCGCGCTGGCCGCGTGGGCGCTGGTGCGTGGCAAACAAGAAACGCGAGGCGCGCGAACATTTTCCACGGAAAATGGATGATTTACAAATATTTTACAGAAACCTTTCACTTTTTTGACAAAAGTATCCTATTCTGTTCCTGGTGCGTGTATTACGTATAAAGGAGGATAGTTTTATGTCTAACGATCAGTTATCGTCTGAGATAATGGCGGCAACACAGAACAAACCCATCCGTATTGTGCCGATGAGTATCACCGAGATTGCCAAACCCGCGGCGGTGCCGCCGCGGCTTGTATATAACGGCGGGACGGTGCTGGCCTCAGTGCAGGTCTTCACCATTTTCTGGGGCTCGGCCTGGCAGCAATCGCCTCTGAGCGATCTCATACCAGAACTGAATGGCTTCTTCGATAGCATTCTGAGCAGTGCGCTCATCGATCAACTGGCGGAGTACGATACCTCGCAGTATCAGATTGGACATGGTACGCGCATCGGCACGGTCACGCTTACCACGTCAGACCCTGCTACGTCGATCGCGGACAGTGACATCCAGCAGATGTTGAATAGTGCCATCGCCAACAACAGCGCGTTCCCACAGCCTTCCGCCAATACGCTTTACTTCGTCTACTTGCCGAGTGGAGTAACCGTAACAATGAGTGGATCAAGCTCTTGCCAGTCATTTTGCGGCTATCACGACGCCATCAATGGGCAGATCTTTTACGCGGTCGAGCCACATCCTGACTGTGCGGGCTGCACAAGCAATCTCTCGACCTTTGATGCGCTGACCAACACCAGTTCGCATGAGCTGTGCGAAGCGATCACCGATCCAGTCCCTGGGCAGGGATGGTACGATCAGAATAATGGAGAGATCGGCGATATCTGCGCCTGGCAGACCAAACAAATAGGGAATTATACTGTTCAGAAGGAGTGGTCGAACAGCGCCAATTCCTGTGTCTGATACGGAAGAGAACGTAACTGACTCTTTCCTGAAAGTATATTACCAGCGGCCCGCGGTTTCGACCCGGGCCGCTTTTCGTATTGGGAGAGAATGGATCGATAACCCGGTGGTGGAATAAAAAGGAGTGTATTATCAATAGAGATACCGACTATACAACACTACAAAATTCCTATATAATGATAGAGTGAATATTTTTGGCGGAGGAATACGAATGGAAAAATGCCTGGAATGCGGTCATGATCTGCGTCCACTGGCGAAATTTTGCCCCGGCTGCGGCACAAATTTAATTGTTGTTGTCTATGAAGGGCTGTCGGCTGGTGAAAATGGCTCCTCTCAAAAGGATTCCGCTTCCGCGCCAGAGGGAACGGTAGTTGTTGCGGTTTCCCCTAATGAACCTGTTTTTGTTGCTATTGAACGGCTCTGGCGCTTTCTTGAATCCGGAAGAGAGGAGCAAAACCGCCAGAATCTGAAAGTGATGCGCCAGATCGAACTTACTCCCATGTTGCGGCGGCGGCTATCAACAATGTGCCTGTATGCGGCCCGCGGCGCGCTCGAATGCTATGTCACGAAGAATCAGACCGTCAAACCCTGTACTGCTGAAGAGTTACCGTTAGCAATCTTATTGGCTGACTATGCTACTCGGAATGGCACAGGGGATTTTCTTATAGATGCCCAAAAGTGCCTTTGCCAGTTGAACATGCTGCAAGATATACACTCCGAGCAGTTTGAGCCAACGGTTATCTTGCAACGAGCGCGGGCGCAGTACAAGAAATGGAAGCAAAGCGGAGCGATACCCTGGACAGAACTGGCCGTACAGGTGACGGCGTACCTGGCGCGGCAGCGTCACATAAATAAGATCGTGCCGTTGGAGGCTAAAGGGTGGGTGGAACTGTTCGCGGGCGCTGCCTCGGCCAGCGGGGCCGCGCGCACGGCATTGCTTAACGAGGCGCGGCAGCATGGCTTTATCGCTGATGAGCAATCGGAAGAAGTAAAGCTGGGCCAGGGCGAAGTAATCGCGGCTCAAGCTGTGCCTGGGCCGGGTGTGCAAAACACTGATGGCGGGGGCGCGGAAGACGACAGGCAACAGGCTGCGACGGATGTAGTGGCAGATAGTGATGGGCCGCTGGGCTTCCTCAACGAGGAGGAGCGTGCCAGGTTGCTGGATCATATTCGCAAATTGCGCTTTGACCAGATACGGATGCTGTTACGCAAAAAGAGGAAGCCTCTGCTCGATGCGCTCGGCGCGGCCCTGGCTGATCCTGCCTTCGATGAGATACTGCCGCCGCGCCGCTCTGTTCCGCTCATCTATAACAAGATTGACCTCTTTCCAGAAGTAAAAAAGCTGATGAATTTGGAGGAAGACAAACAGAGAAAGGCATTGTACTTGCTTGAACAGGCGGCCAAAGAAATCACTGATCTGGAGCGCGGCCCGATTGTGCGTGAATGGCTGCTTTATGTGCGGGCTTCTGTACATGGACTCACGCGGAGCGTTCCATCCTGGCAAGAAGACTACAAACTGGGAAGGGCAAGCGCGGAGGAAATCTGGAACCTCGCGGTCGCGTCGCGCCGCGGCAATGTTCTCCAGGCGCTAGAAGTCCTGATGCCCGGCGTGAAGTCGCAACATGCTCCGTTCTCTCACCTGCGTTTCGCGTTGGCGTGCGCCGTTACTCTGCTCCAGAGCGCCGAGAGCTATGCGAAAACGACTGTTTCCACGATTGGAACGTTCTTGCTGGATAATCTGTCGAAGCTGCCCCTGCCGGAATGTTACCTCTGCTGGCTATTGCTTGCTAATGATGCGCCAGAGCCGGTTGCTTATAATAAGCAGTTAGACATCATCAACGTGTTTCAGGACATTCTGGAACGCCCGATCAAGCTGCTGCGCCCGGCCAGCAGTTCCGGCGAAATCAGTATCGAGGACTTTGAGCGAGATTTTCAGGGTCTGCTATCCATCGTACAGAGGTTGGAGGCCGACTACGAGATCGAGCCACAAGAGGGAAGCATTAAGATTAAAAGCAAACTGCTGGCAACATTTGTTCACACGGCCCAAATTGCCCCGAAGCGAGTTGGTATCTTCATCGATTACGAGAACCTCTATTTATCATTGCCTCCGGCTATGCGCGACCAGCACGAGATGATTGCACGGACGCTGATTCAGCATATTTCGCGCTATGGAGAAGTCGTCTGCCGTTGGGTATGCGCGCCGCAGGCTCATATCGACGATTATCCTGGCGTAATGCACGCATTTGAGGCCGCCGGATTCAAATTTGAGTTTCCGCGTGGTACAACCGGGAATCTCCATCCTGAAAAAAAGCAGGCTGATTTTGTCCTGATCGAGTGCATTGTCACGGAAATGACGAATAGCAAGCCTGATCTCTATATCATTGTGAGCGGCGATCAAGATTTTTATGAGCGCGTCCATCGCCTGATTGAGAAAGGGCATTCGGTCTGTGTGATCGGATTATCCAAAAAGCTGTCTAACAGGTATCGGAGATTGCGCGACAGAATTCAAAAAACCCTTTTGCCAGAGGAATATGGGAAGCTTCACATTGATAAGCTCGAGGATATCTTCGGTTTTACCCCGGACCAGGTTCCCGATGAAGAGAGGAAAGAGAACGTTTCCAGGTAGCTTCTGATCACAGTATAATTTATTTGTCAACGGAGCGCATCGTCCAATTGGACGATGTTTTTTAAGTTTGCAAAAAGTTGCAGCATTTCTCTCTGGCTTGTATACTACTCTTGTAGCTTGAGAAGGTTTTGGATCGTTCTTCATTTAGACTGACTGACTGTATTGTATGTATCTTCACACATGAGCAAGTGACGGAGCAATCGCTATGGTTTCCCAGCAATCCGTTTGTCCAGGAGAGCTACATCCCTCTACGCTTTTCCGGGATCGCTACTTCATCATGAGTAAGGTTGGCGCGGGTGGCTTCGGTTCGGTTTACAAGGCCAGGGATATCCAGAGCGGAGATCGCCTTGTTGCTCTCAAGGAAGTGCGTCTCCAGGGACTGCATCCACAGGCGATGATTGAGGCTACTGCCGCCTTTCAGCGTGAAGTCGATGTGTTATCGCAACTGGATCATCCCAATCTGCCGCGCTTCTACGAATACTTTCAGACTGCTGAACAGTGGTATCTCGTCATGGAGTTCATCGCAGGCGAAACTCTTGAAGAATACCAGCGCAAAGCGACCAACAGGCATCTTCTCCTCAGCGAAGTACTCGATATTGGGATTCACCTCTGTCTCATCCTGGATTATCTGCACTCACAACAACCGCCCATTGTCTTTCGCGATCTCAAGCCGACCAATATCATGCGTACTCCCACGGGACAGCTTTACCTGGTCGATTTTGGGATCGCGCGCTACTTCAAGCCGGGACAGGCGAAAGATACCGTGGCTCTGGGTTCGCCTGGATACGCTGCCCCAGAGCAATATGGCAAAGCGCAAACGACGCCACGCGCCGATATCTACAGTTTAGGGGCTGTGTTGCACCAATTACTGACAACGAGTGATCCCTCAGAAGCGCCATTTCGCTTTCTCCCGCTTCGTCCCAAAAGCCCTCAAAGCCACTCTGACCCCGGATCGCTCACGACGAGCATGGTGGATGTGCTGGTGAACAAACTGGAAAAACTTATCGCCAACATGCTCAGCATGAATGTGAACGAAAGGCCACCTGATGTAGCTTCTGTGAAACAGGAGCTTCACGAAATCAGCACGCTCTGGTCCGACATCCATAAAAGCTACTGGCGACCAAAACTGGGATATACCCCACAAAGGCGCATCGAAGGACGTCCTTCCTGAACAAATTTCTCCATTCCTGCCAATCAAAGCGCGGAATATGAGATGCTGTAGTGAGAGGTTTTTTGTCAGGTTGCGATCAATTTTGTGGAACTCGCTCGAGGCGATCTCCAGGCTGATGCGATGCCCCTGGAGAAGCACCTGCGCCGTGTTCCAGCAATCGATGTGGATGGAATTAGCTGCACTCCTAAGCGGGACAATGTAACCCGTCGCCCTTCTTCTATTGAAGATGCTTGCTCGTGAGTTCGCCCCACACCTTGTCTAAAGCTATCTTGATTTTAAGATGCTCCAAAAAAAGAGCATGAGAAGGCTCGACTTTGACAAACTCAACACCTGTCGGGACAGCATGGAAAATTGGCAATGAGCCATCAAAAATGTCGATTTCGCGGCCATCCTTTACCCAACGCGTAGCAACGTTTATTGCTTGGGTATAATCCATCTTAGGGAGCTTATCATCCTGGGGAGGGATAAGAGGCAGATCGACAAAATAACGAACTTTGTAGGTTGCCTCTAACGCTTCATCTGTTGGCATTAAAATCTTCTTGCTATCCCCTCGGTAGGTACTTGCCGTTAGACTACACAGTATAGCAGACTTTCAGATAGCAGGCAAATATGCTGAGTTACTCATCTGCTGGTAGCTCGTTCACATAAATAAGGTTGTGAAGAATTAGCCCGTTCGAGGTTCGCTAGTAATTCATATAATGAAATTCTCTATTGATCAATTTCGCCATTACTAAAATCTATCCATTATTTATGGAATTTTCACAAAAACTGTGTTTGTAGCAAGTTATTGTAACACGGAGTGTAAGTTATGTGGAGAACTATGAAGCTCATGAAGAAACCTGGGATGACTTGTTTCATTCTCTGTCTGCTTGCCGTGTTGGTTTTCCGTACAGGGAAGGCGGAGGCAAGTACCGCTCTCAACTGTGGTAAGTGGCGCATCATTCCAAGTCCAAATCGTAGCTCAGCGCACTATAATTGGTTGAATGCAGTGACCTCTGTTTCCAGTAACGATGTCTGGGCGGTAGGAGGAACTGCGGTCTCTAACCTAGGCTCTAATACTGCCTTTATCGAACACTGGAATGGAGTTCGCTGGAGCAGGATCAATGTTCCTGATGATGCAAATTCCTCTCTTAACGGGATAGCAGCTCTTTCTGCCAATGATATCTGGGCGGTTGGCACTGGTTCACCGGCTGGGGTAATAGGAACCTATATTGAACATTGGAATGGGAAGACATGGAGCTTTATGTCCGAAAATGTTGGTCCTTATACCTACCTTAATGCAGTAGCCGCCGTTTCGACAAACGATGTCTGGGCCGTGGGAGAACGCGATGGTTCTACACTCATCCAACACTGGAATGGGACGCAATGGCAAACCTTGAGTAGCCCAAACCCTGGGCTGTACAATCAACTGGTAGGAGTTGCGGCTGTTTCGGCAAACGATGTCTGGGCGGTTGGAGAAATGAATGGTGAAGACACGGAATATACGTTGATTGAGCATTGGGACGGTACTCAGTGGAGCGTTGTCAATAGCCCGAACCCATTAGTATTTGACCAACTGGAAGGAATAGCAGCCGTTTCTGCCAATGATATCTGGGCGGTAGGGATCACTGACGAAGAAAATACCAGCAAGACGCTGATCGAGCATTGGGACGGCTCTCAGTGGAGCGTGTTCGCTAATCCAAACCCTCCTACCCAGTCAAGTGCCTTTTATGGAATCTCGGCTGTCTCCGCGAACGATGTGTGGGCCGTAGGAGGAGCATACTTGTCGGGACCCAGTACATCATTGATTGAACACTGGGATGGAACCACCTGGAGTATCGTATCCAACCCAAATCCGGGCAAGTATACGTACTTACGCGGAGTGGCAACTGTTTCAGGAACAAGCCAGGTGTGGGCGGTAGGTAGCACCAGCACGCCACAAGGTGCTGAAAAAACGCTCACGGAGTTTTATTGTTAGGAGAAGGCATTTCATCGTCTAGCTGTACTTGATTGCCACAGTTCATTTGAGAAAAGAGAGGGTAACGATCTATCCATAGTGTAAAAGTCTGTATGGGAATAGACCAGAAAAGAATTATGATTATCATCGTCCAATTGTGGGTTTTCGCCTTTACCTCTCTGGTATAATCGGCAATACAATCGCCGAAGGATGCTCCGCGTCGTGATAAATTGTCTGTTCCGCTGCAATCATCTCGCTGGTCTGTCCAAGTGGCGCTCCAGTATTCAAATTCCGATCATACTTTGGGAACGCGCTCGAAGCGATCTCCAGGCCGATGCGATGTCCGGCGCGAAACACCTGCGCCGTGTTCCAGCAATCGATGGCGTAGCGATAGATCTTCCCTGGCTCGATCAACGATGGGCGATCCATACCGTCGCGGAAGCGCGCGCGTACCATGCCGTCTGCTATGCGCTGCGTGAAGCCTGACGGCCAGATATCGACCAGCTTCGCCATGAAATCGGTATCCGGCGCTGAGGAAGCGGCGTACAGTTCGACGCGCAGCGGGCCGGTCACTTCCAGGTCTGCCGCCAGTGGCTCCGTCACGTAGACCAGCACGTCGTCGCGCCGTTCGATGGCCGCGTAGTCGTCAGGCCCGCCGATCTGCGATGAAGTTGGCACTGTGACAAACGGTACGGGGCGCGCCGGATCGTAGCGGTAGTTGTCCGGCGCTTCATCGCTCGCGGGCGCTGCCGTCGAGAGCGAGCCGTCGCCGTAGCGGCTGTTGGCGCGGCCCGCGCTGTGCAGATAATAGGGCGTCCATTGCGTGCGCGCCAGTGGCCATTCCTGCTCATCGCGCCAGGCGTTCTCTCCCATGATGAACAGGCGCACCGGCGCTTCTTGCTGCTCAATCGTACCGCTGATCTTGCCTTTGAGATAGCGATCAAACCAGCGCCGCTCCGCGCCGCGCAGATCGATCAACGCCTGCGGGCCAAAATCCACCTCGCCCAGTTTGGATGCCGTATTGACCGAGTGACCCCATGGTCCCATCAGCAGCCGTTGATTGGCGCGCGTGAACGGCGTGGCCCCGCGCGTCGTCATGCCGATATAGTTCAGGGGCGTGCCGATCTGCTCGTCATCGTACCAGCCCGATACATGCAGTACTGGCACATCGACCTGATCGAACTTATTTTGATAGCGCAGCGGCTCCCAATACTCGTCAAGCTGCGGGTGAGCCAGGTCATCGTGCCAGTGCCGATTGTAGCGCCCGGCTTGTTCATCCATTGTCTCAAGCGGCAGGTGTTCATAGACCTCTTCCCAGTTCACCGCCTCCATCACCTGGTTGACGCGCCCGCTTGTGAGATGCAGCCAGCACAGATGCATCGGTGACGGCACGCCGGTGGGAGTTTCGACGAACGGATCGGATGGAGAGACGCGCACGACCATCGCGCGCAGGTGCGGCGGCCGCTGCAACGCGGCCAGCCACTGAATACGACCGGGATACGAACTGCCCACTGTGCCGACATTGCCATCCGACCATGCCTGCGCCGCGATCCACTCGATAGTATCGTAGCCATCCTGTCCCTCGTTGCGATACGGCGTAAATGTACCCTCGGAGTCGCCGCGCCCGCGCACATCCATCACGATGAAGACGTACTCGTGTCCGGCATAATACTTTGCCACGTCTATAATACTGGCGTTCGCTTTCACATACGGCGAGCGTAACAAGACAACCGGCCATTTTACAGCAGCGCCTGCCGGGTCGTCTGGGAAATAGATATCGGCTGAGAGTGTGATCCCGTCGCGCATGGGTACGCGCTGATCAAAGGCAATCCGCGTCCGCGGGACTTTTGGCATGAACATGAGGTGAATCCTTCCTGATCGTAAATCTGGTAATATATAGTGTATGACACCCTGACAGCAACCGCAACCAACCAAACTTCACAGCAAGCCACCCCACGAAACCAACGCCAAACACTCCCAGCCAATCACAGCAATCTTGACAGCAAAAGTTACCCGAACAGGTTATCCATCTCGTCCGCTACATCTTGCTGCATCGACGGCAATACATGCGAATACACGTCCATTGTGATTGTTATCGAACTATGCCCCAATAATTCCTGCACCTTCTTTGGATGCACGCCGGCAGCCAACAAAATTGTCGCTGCACTATGCCGCAAATCGTGGAAGTGCATGTGTGGCAAACCTATTTGCTTGAGCAGCTTGTCAAACCGCCGCACCATCCTATCTGGAGACCAGAGACCACCGTCTTTATCAGGAAACACGATCCCCTTATCTTGCCAACCAGCACCAACCGCTACCTTCACTTGTTCTTGTTGAGCCTGATGTCTCTTGAACGCCTCCACTACTACAGCAGACAACACAATGCGCCGCCGACTAGACTTTGTTTTCGCCTCGTTCTCAACAAGCCCATATCCCCCTACTCGCGTCATAGTACGACGAATGAACAGCATTCCATGAACTACATCAACATCACTCCAACGTAACGCCAAAATTTCACCACGCCTCATTCCAGTTGTCAGAGCCAGCACAAGCAAAGCATCAAGTGACGAGGATCGAGCCACTTCTAACAGTTTCTTTGCCTGTTCAGCAGTCAACACCTGAGCCTCACGCCGCTCAACATGTGGGATCGTTACCAGCTTCGCAACATTTCGCATAACCAATCCCCACCTTACCGCATCTCCCAACGCCCTGCGTAGCACTGCATGAATAAATCCCACTGTCCCAGGCTTCTTCCCCTCATCCAGCTTCTTCCGATAAAACGCCTGGATCATCTCAGGAGTCAACTTCTGTAAAGAGATATGTCCGAAAGCCGGAATAAGATGATGGTGAACAACCGAGCGATACTGAACATACGTCGTTATC
>DATLSW010000260.1:0-4898 GCA_035533955.1 Ktedonobacteraceae bacterium
ACCGGCGCGGGCCAGGATATCGCGCGCCTCGAAAGGGCGTAGCCCCCAATGCATGTCGATAGGGTATTGGATGATCTTCTCCGGCGTTTTTGCCGCGACCTCTTCGATTTCGATGCCGCCTTCTTTGGAAACCATCACGACGGGAGACTGTGACTTGCGGTCAAGCACAATACCGAGATAGTATTCTTCCTTAATATCTATCTTGGAAACAACGAGAACCTTTTCGACGATCAAGCCTTTAATATTCATACCCAATACGCGCTGCGCCGCCGCGCGCGCCTCTTCCGGCGTATCGCCAAACTGGATACCGCCCGCTTTGCCGCGCCCGCCCACATAGACCTGGGCTTTGACCACTACCGGCCCGCCCAGTTCGCGGGCAATCGCCTCGGCCTCGTCCGGCGTCTGCGCCACTCTCCCCGGTTGGATGGGGATGCCATAGCGCGCCAGGATATCTTTGGCCTGGTATTCATGGATTTTCACTCAAACTTCTCCTTCGAAGCATCAAAATACTGATCGCCTCTGTTGTACAGAGGCAGAGAATTTGCTTTAGAGCGTTTCTAAAACCATGCTAGCACTCTCTGGTAGGTGTGTCAAGCCTGTGCGTAGGGGCCGATTTAGCGCGCCCACGACACGGTGCGCCCTATACGCCTGCAAATTTGACAAGTAGAACAGATCTTGCTATAACAGTACTCTGTATAATATAGTACCAAAACCGTTCTCTTTTCTACTACCTATATTGGAGAGGTAATCTGATGGAATCCGCATCTGACAACGACATTTCTCTCGCTGATTTTCGGGCGCTGGCCGAATTTCGCTACCAACTGCGGCGCTTTACTCGTTTCAGCGAGCAAGCAGTGCGCGCAGTTGGCCTTGAGCCACAACAGCATCAGTTGTTGCTGGCCGTCAAGGGGCTGCCGGAAGGAATGATCGCCACCATTGGCACGCTGGCAGATCGGCTACAAATCGAACATCATAGCGCCGTCGAACTCATCAATCGCCTGGCTGACAAGGGACTGGTTGAACGCCAGCGCGATGATGCCGATATGCGCCGCGTGCTGGTCAGACTGACGGCTTCAGGAGAAGCATTGCTGCATAAGCTGTCCGTCTACCATCGCGCCGAGTTGCGATCCACTGGCTCCGCGCTGGTTCGCTCACTTGAGGAGTTGATCAACGAGGACAGCAACTCCATCTAGATACCTTGTTGGTCATGTCCATTCCTGGCCCAATATCCGTTCAAGCATACTTCAAAAAGGCTCCTGATTTGCATTTTTGTTTATATCGTGCTACGATATAAACAGGTAGTTGTCTGAGCATGGGACTATGCTATGTCTCAGCAAGATCAGTATACAGAAAGGAGTACCATCATGGCTGATGAACCCGTATTGCAAATTATGACGCCAGAAAACGCGGCCAACCCACGCAATCCCGTCATGCCACCAGAGGATGCCGTTAAGCCACCCGATCCCATCATGACGCCAGAAAACGCGGCCAATCCCCGTAACCCCGTCATGCCGCCAGAAGATGCCGTTAAGCCACCCGATCCCATCATGACGCCAGAGAGTGCGATCAATCCACGCAACCCCGTCATGCCACCAAAGACAGCATAGTACGTTGTAATTATATGACCAGCAAACCAGAAGTAGCTATCAAGCGAGTCTATGAGCAGCCAGAGGCCGACGACGGCAAACGTATCCTGGTCGATCGCCTCTGGCCGCGCGGGCTTTCTAAGGAAAAGGCACAGCTCACGCTGTGGATGAAAGAGATCGCGCCGAGTGACGAGTTGCGCCGCTGGTTTGGACACGATCCCGAAAAGTACGCTGAATTTCGCCGCCGCTACGAAGCGGAACTGGCATCCAGCGCGGCCAGGAGGGATAAGCTGGCCGAACTGCGCGCGCTGGCGCGGGAGGGCCATGTAACGCTTGTCTTTGCCGCCCATGATACGGAGCATAACAACGCCGTCGTGCTGCGCGATCTGTTGGGTACATAAATGTGTTGCGGATAATCGGGATACCAGTGATGAGATGATATAATAAACCATTCAGTTTGGTTGCAAAGCCAGAGAAGGGTAGAGTTATGTCATCCACATTCAAAGCCTATGTCGTCAATAAAACAGCAAGCGATTTCAGCGCCGGTATCAAAGATATCACGTTGGACGATCTTTCACCCGGCGACGTGGTAATCCAAGTCGCCTACTCCGGTGTCAATTATAAAGATGGCCTCGCGTCAATCCCTGATGGCCGGGTTATTCGCAAATATCCCCTCGTGCCGGGCGTCGATCTGTCCGGCGTCGTCGTTGAGTCGAGCGATTCCCGTTTCAAGCGCGGCGACGAAGTGCTTGTCACCAGCTTTGATCTGGGCGTTGCTCACTGCGGCGGCTTCAGCGAATATGCCCGCGTCAAGGCGGATTGGATCGTGCCGCTGCCGACGGGCTTGACGCTCAAAGAGGCAATGGCGCTTGGTACAGCCGGTTATACCACCGCGCTCGCCATTCACCAGTTGGAGCGTATGGGCCTCAAACCTGCTAACGGCTCCGTGCTGGTGACAGGCGCGACGGGCGGCCTCGGCAGTATGTCAATCAGCATCCTCAAGGCGCTCGGCTATACCGTCGCGGCCAGCACGGGCAAAGAGTCCGAGCATGGCTATCTGCGAGAACTGGGGGCCGACGAGATTCTTAGTCGCCAGGAAACATCGGCGGAGAGCAATCGTCCATTGGAGAAAGAACGTTGGGCGGCCAGCATCGACGCTGTGGGCGGCTCGACGCTGGCATATCTGCTGCGTACCACGAAATACGGGGGCTCCATTGCCTCGATTGGCAACACCGGCGGGGTTGATTTCAGCACAACTGTGTTCCCATTTATCTTGCGCGCCGTCAATCTACTTGGCATCGAGTCCGCTTATTGCCCAATGGAGCTGCGCCGCCAACTCTGGGAGCATCTGGCAACCGACTACAAGCCCGCTCACCTGGATATGATCGCGCGCGAAATCGCGTTTGACGAACTGCCCCAGGCGCTTGCCACAATCCTCAAAGGCGGAGTGAGAGGGCGTATCGTCGTCAAAATCGCCTGATTCAGTAGGGGCGCGGGCTTGCCCCGCCCTCCGTGGAAAACAATGTTCAGCAATTTGGGCGGGGCAAGCCCGCGCCCCTACGAATGTCTATACGAAAGGCAGATTTGCATGGAAACCAAAGTCTATCGCACTGAATTGACCCCTGTTAGTTTCGTGGAGCGCAATGCCCTTGTATTTCCCGATAAAGTGGCCGTCATACACGGCAGTCGGCAGTACACCTATCGCGAATTTGCCGGGCGCGTCTACCGGCTGGCCTCGTCTCTGCGCGCGGCTGGTCTGCAAAAGCATGATCGCGTGGCCTTCCTGGCCCCTAACATTCCCGCCGAACTGGAGGCGCATTTTGGCGTTCCTGCTGCCGGTGGCATCCTTGTCGCCATCAATACGCGCCTCAGCTCGCAAGAAATCGGCTTTATTTTGCGTCATTCCGGCGTCAAATACCTCTTTGTCGATGCCGAACTGTACCCATTGATCGAACCGCTCGATACTTCGGCCTACCATGTAGTGCGCATCGATGATACCGGCTCGCCCGCTGATCCCTATGAGCAGTTTCTCGCTGCCGGTTCGCCTGATCCCGTGGTGAGCTGGCTCGAAGACGAGGAAGAGACCATCTCCATCAACTACACCTCCGGTACGACAGGCAACCCAAAGGGCGTGATGTATACCTATCGCGGCGGATACCTCAACGCGCTCGGCGAGGTCATCGAGACGGGCATGAACAGCAGCAGCGTCTACCTCTGGACACTACCCATGTTCCACTGCAACGGCTGGTGCTTCACCTGGGCCGTGACGGCGGTGGGCGGCACGCACGTCTGCCTGCGCAAGCTCGATCCGGCGACGGTATGGGACTTGTTCACCTCCGAGGGCGTAACGCACTACTGCGGCGCGCCGACGGTGCATATCTCACTGGTTAATCATCCGAAGGCGCATCATCTCGACAGGCAAGTCACGGTGACGGTGGCAGGCGCGCCGCCTTCGCCGACGCTGCTGGGGCAAATGAAGGAACTGAACATGCGCCCCATCCACGTCTACGGCCTCACAGAGACCTACGGACCATACTCCATCTGCGAATGGCACAGCGAATGGGACAATCTCCCGCCCGGCGAGCAGGCGCGTCTGGCGGCGCGGCAGGGCCAGGGCTACGTCGTTGCGGAGCAGGCGCGCATCATCGATGGCTTCATGAATGATGTTCCGCGCGACGGGCAGACAATGGGCGAAGTAGCCATGCGCGGCAACAACGTGGCGAAGGGCTATTACGAGAATCCCGCCGCGACGGCGAAGTCGTTCGAGGGCGGATGGTTCCATTCCGGCGATATCGGCGTCTGGCACAGCGATAATTACATCGAATTGCGCGACCGCGCCAAAGACGTGATTATCTCCGGCGGCGAAAACATCTCCACCATCGAGGTTGAGCAGACCATCGCCCAGCATCCCGCCGTACTGGAGTGCGCTGTCGTCGCCATTCCCGACGAGAAATGGGGCGAGCGTCCCAAAGCCTTCGTTACGCTCAAGCCCGAACGCGAAGCTACGGAGCAGGAGATCATCGCGTTTTGCCGCGAGCGCATAGCCCACTTCAAGTGTCCCGCCGCCATCGAATTTGGCCCCTTGCCAAAGACCTCGACCGGCAAAGTGCAGAAATTCGTGCTGCGTGAAAAAGAGTGGCAGGGCCGCGAGAAGCGCATCAATTAACACAACCGTAGGGGCGTGGGCTTGCTTTCAACAGTAGGTTTTTTAGGGAAGAGGAAACGACAAGACGAACCAATCTGGTACGATAGAAAGAATATCGAAGCTTTCGTCGTAGCAGGAGGATCGTCATGTCTTACCCAAAGCCATTA
>DATLSW010000261.1:0-5967 GCA_035533955.1 Ktedonobacteraceae bacterium
TGTAGATGTTGTAGACGCCTAGCCCGACGAAAACGAGGACGAAAATAGCCAGAATACTTGGATTGATCATGGGCGATGTATCCTTTCATGAGCCTGTTTTACTGAGTTTCTTCCCATCACGGCGCGTATCCCGGCTGCCACAATCAAACACACTGCCGGACCGGTGACGATATTCAGGACGAAGGTGAGATTATTCAGGATGTAGAGCGTGCGCAGCGGCAAAACGAAGAGTGGAGTGCGTAACACCCCCTCGAGGCCGCGCATAATCCACAAATCTGCGGGAATGACCAGCAGCAAGCCGAGCAGAGCCGCCAGTAGGAGATACCAGCGCCAGAGGATTGTGGCAGGTTCTTCAGGAGCCGTGGGCCGTTCGGTGCGCAATGTGAGCAGCAGCAGAGCCAGGCCCGCGCTGTTGAAGATGTAGGGTTCCAGCGCCTGGAAATCGAACATTGTGGGATTGCCCAGCAATAACGGGATGCGCCACAGCTCGACCAGACGCGCCAGTGCCGCGCTCGCGCCCGTACCGACATTGAAAGGAATTGGTATTTGCCAGGGCAAGAACGTGCTGAGCAAGTGCAGTGTAGGAAAAGGGCCGAGCAGGAAGTTGTACGTGCCAAGCATGTAATCGTAGGCCGCCGAAAATACGAACCCCAGTAGTGTTGGCGCGAGGCCCAGCAAGAGGACTGTTACCGCGTAGCTATACCATGCTCGCGGGCGAGTCGGCATTGCTGCCGGCTGCTCTTCCTCTGCCGTATCAAGGGCCAGCGCCGCGTCTTTCTTCGCGCGCACAGGCCGCGGCGGAGCGAATGCCAGATGTCCCAGCGCCGCGCCTGCCAGGCTGAACAGCGCCGAGAGCAGTATCACCAGTATCCACGTTGCCAGGAAGCCCGTTCGTTCGTCGGGAGTTGTCGCCAGAGCCGCAAGAACACCGGGATACGATAGCGCGACGAGAAACTGAAAAATTGCCAGTACCAGCCCACCCAATCCGGCTTCCAGCAGTCCCGGTCGCTGGGCCGTGCGCATCTTGCGCAGGCCAGTCACCAGTAGGCCGCAGCCGGTCGCGCTCAACACGGCCACCGGTATCAGCGAGGTCGCGGGCTGGGCGTTCAGTCGGGTTGCCAGCGCGAAGATTGCCGCCGCGATAATCACTACACCCAGCGCAAACCAATCGAAAGCTTGCTCTTCCTGTGGCGCTCTGGCTTCTATACGCGGCTGATCATCCTCTTTGGAACCGGCGGTCGCTTCCTGTGGCGCTGTCTCTTCATCGACTATCCCATCTAAAGAAGGTTCTTGAGTTGCTTCTATGGAAATATTGCTTTGCTTTTGTTCCTGCTCTTGCATAAATGTCGCCTTGCTCCTGGTTATACGTATCCTCGTCTGATACTAGCATATTCATCGCAAGGCGGCAAGAGGGAATGTCCCAGCATTCTCCGTCTTTTCGGGGCAAGCCCACGCCCCTACGGATTACACCTGATCCATATCTACGGTGTCCTCACAAAATATCCAGGGCTTCCCTCTTGACTAATTGCAAAAAAACGCTAAAATCTCTCATAGTGGCTCAGAAATTAGAAGATTTATGAGGTTTTTTGTGCGTATCATTCTCGTTGGCATTGATCATACCACAGCGCCCATTGCTCTCCGCGAACGCCTGGCCTTTGCGCCGCGCCAGATACCCTCGGCGCTGAGTGCGGCGCGGCAGGTGGTACAGGAATGCGTTTTGCTTTCAACCTGTAACCGAATCGAACTCTATGCCGTCTGCCTGGATGAGCAGGAAGGCATGGCGCGTTTGCTCGATGTCTTGAGCGAGGCGCGGCAAGTGAGCCTGGATGAACTCAGGGCTTCTAGCTATGCTTTTAAGGATGAGCAAGCAATTGCACATCTTTTTGGCGTCGCTGCCGGCCTGCATTCGCAGGTATTGGGAGAACCACAGATACAGGGGCAGGTGGCCGATGCCCTTGAAGTGGCTCAGGGCGGCGGCTTTGCTGGCCCTGTCACCTCGGCGCTGTTCCGCGCGGCCCTTGTCGCGGGCAAACGCGTGCGCACTGAGACGGCCATCAGTCGCAATGCCGTCTCGATCAGCCATGTCGCGGTGCAACTGGCGCGCCGCGTTCTTCCCAATCTCAACGAGGCGTCTATCTTGCTGGTGGGCAGCGGGCAAATGAGCGAGGTGGCCGCCAGCAACCTGTGCGATAATGGCGCGCGCAAGCTCGTCATTGTCAATCGCACCAACACACATGCCGTCGATCTGGCGCGGCGTTTCGGCGCGGAACACCGGCCATTTACCGAACTGTTAGAGGCGCTGGTCGAAGCTGACGTGGCGATCAGTTCAACCACAGCGCCGCGCGCGATCATCACCGCCGATCTCGTGCAACAGGCACTGAGTCAGCGCGCGGGCCGCGCGCTCTTACTCATCGATCTGGCACTTCCGCGTGATGTAGACCCTACCGTCAGCGCGCTTCCCGGCGTGCATCTCTACAACCTGGACAACCTGCAAGCGGAGGTCAGCGAGGGTTTGCGCCTGCGCTCGCAAGAGATTACCCATGCCAGGGCGATCATTGCCGAGGAAGGGCTGGCTTTCGCGGCGTGGCTGCGCTCGCTCAGCGTCGTTGATACTATTAGCGATCTACGCCAGCGCGCCGAGATGCTGCGGCAACAAGAATTGGAGCGCGCCATGCGTCGTCTGGCTCCAACGCTTTCCGAACACGAGGCGGCCATTGTGCAGGAACTGTCAACGCGCCTGGTGAATAAGCTCTTACATTTTCCAACCGTTCGCCTCAAAGACGCGGCGGTGTCCGGCCAGGGTCATGTTTATGCCGAAGCGCTGCGCTATTTATTTGATCTGGAAGAATATGATCATGAAAGATATACTGATTGGAACGAGAACCAGCAAGCTGGCGATGGTCCAGACGCAATCGGTGATCGCGCAACTACGCCAGCGCTGGCCCAACCTGGAGATCGCCATTGAGCCTATGCATACTACTGGCGATCGCGTCATCGATAAACCGCTGGCGCAGATCGGCGGCGATGGCGTGTTCATCGCCGAGATCGAACGCGCTCTGCTTGAACGGCGCATCGATCTGGCGGTTCACAGCCTGAAAGACCTGCCCACTATGCAGCCTGAAGGTTTGCATCTGATCGTTACCGGGCCGCGTGAGGATGTGCGCGATGTGCTGCTCTCCCGTATCCCATGTTCGCTCACGCCACAAGGGTTGCGTTTTGCCGACGCGGACGCATCACTGCCAGTACGCATCGGCACATGCAGTTTGCGCCGCTCGGCCCAATTGCGCGCGTTCTGTCCACAGGCGGAAATTTTACCCATACGCGGCAATGTTGACACGCGACTGCGCAAGCTAGATGCTGGAGAGTTTGATGCTATCGTGCTGGCGGCGGCTGGCCTGCACCGTCTCGAACTGCCGGAGCGTCTCGCCGGTCGCCTGACGTATTTCCCTGTTGCAATGTTCTTGCCCGCGCCGGGGCAGGGCGCGTTGGCGATAGAGATGCGCGACGAGCCGCTGTTCTGGGAACTGCTGTCGCCGCTCAATGATGCCATCACGCAAGCCGCCACTTGCGCCGAACGCGCTTTCATGCGTACTCTGGGTGCTGGCTGCTATTTGCCCGTTGCCGCCTATGGCGAAGTGAACGAGGCGATGCTCACCATCTCCGGCCTCGTCATTAGCCTTGATGGGCAACAGCAGGTGCGGGTGCGGCAGACCAGACCCTGGACGCAGCAGAGCAGCGACGAGCAAGCCGAGGAATTGGGCAGCGCGCTGGCCGAACAAGCATTGGCGCGCGGCGCGGATGAGATCATCCAGTCTGTGCGCGCGGCGCAGGAGCGGCGCTATGTCTGAACTAAGGCCCGCGGCATTGCCTCTGCAAGGCAAGCGTATCCTGGTCACGCGCACGTCCGATCAGGCTGCTGCCCTGAGCGAGCGGCTAAGTGCGCTGGGAGCCATCCCCATCACGTTCCCCGTCATCCGTATCATCCCGCCGCGAGACTGGGCGGAACTTGATGCCGCGCTGGCTCGTCTCTATCCCGCCGCTGGCGCCTGTTTGTATTATTCATGGCTGGTCTTCACCAGCGCCAACGCTGTCCGCATCTGCTGCGAGCGCATGCGCGTTCTGGGCTATGAGCCGCGCGGCATGGCGGGTACGCGCATTGCTGCCATTGGCCCGGCCACTGCCGCCGCGCTGGCTCGCTATGGCCTCAGCGCCGATCTTGTGCCAGGCGAGTACATCGCCGAAAGCATCGCCGCCAGCCTGATTGCCGAAAGCCAGCAGGGCGGAGAAACGCTGGCTGGCAAGCGTATCCTCTTGCCGCGCGCCGCCGAGGCTCGCAAAGTTCTGGCCGTTGCCTTACAGCAAGCTGGCGCGAGCGTCGATGAAATGCCGGCGTATGTCACTGTGTCCGCCGCCGCCACCGATGAGCAGAGCGGCGCTGTACTGGCACAATTGCAAACTGGGCAGCTCGACGTGATTACGTTCACCAGTTCATCGACGGTACGTAACTTCATACGCTGGCTCGCGGACTGTCTATCCGTGTCAACAACCCCAGGAGACGACCAGCGCGGTGCCGCCGCCGCGCTGCTCAAAACCGGCGCTTCTTATAGCCGTAAACCAGCCATTGCCTGCATTGGCCCAATTACGTCCCAAACCGCTCGCGAATGCGGCCTGGATGTGCATATCGAGGCCGGTACATTCACAATTGATGGCCTTGTCGCCGCCATCGTTCATTATTACCGTGCAATTGAACCTGCATCATTACTATCGTGAGGAGAGATATACCTATGATCGATCAAAGCATCACTACTCAACCGGAACAGGCAGCCGGGCCTGCGAAAGCCCAGCAGCCGCGCCAGCTCGTGCGCTTTACCTTTTATAAGCTCGATCCGCAGTGGCAGCTTTTGTCGCCTGAGACGCGGCAGCGCGGCAAGCAAGAACTGCTGGCTATCATTGAGGAGCAGGAGCAGCGCGCTCTTATAAGAACGTACAGCCTGTATGGGCTGCGTTCCGACTGCGATCTCATGCTCTGGCAGGCGACCTACGATATCGAAGACTTGCAGGGTCTCAGCAGCCGCCTGCGCCGCAGCGCGCTGGGGCCGTATCTGCGCGAGACGCGCGCCTTTTTGTCTATGACCAAACGCTCCGTCTATGTCGGCAAAAATCCTCGCGGCGCGCACGATCCGCGCCTGGTGATCACACCCGCGGATAAGAAGTATCTCTTCGTCTATCCTTTTGTCAAAACGCGCGCCTGGTATGCTCTGCCGCTGGAAGACCGCAAGCGTATGATGAACGAGCATATTCGTATCGGACTGACCTTTCCATCCGTCAGGCTCAACACCACCTATTCCTTCGGCCTTGACGACCAGGAGTTTGTCGTGGCCTTTGAGACGGACAGCGTGAGCGATTTTCTCGATCTCGTGCAGACGCTGCGCGAAACGGAGGCCAGCGCGTATACCTTGCGCGATACGCCCATGTTCACTTGCGTCGCCCAGCCATTAGACGAGCTGTTGGAAGCGATAGGAGCATAAAGCAAGCGCCTCTTCTTTTGTAATGCGACCGGGGCAACTCAGCGAGTTGCCCTTTTTCTTGCGCGAACGCTGCTGGTCCTTATAATCCTGATTTCTTACCCAAACGCGAAGCCAGGAACTGGCAAAAGCCCGCGAAGAATAATGCTTTGCTTGCTTCTCCCATAACCGTTGCTACGAAGCCTATCGTTAAACCAACAGTCAAGCCGATTTTGCCGGACGGATGGCGAAAAATTTGCTGAAAATTGTTCATGTCTCTTCTCCTATGTCTGCGCGCTACTTTACGAAATTATAATGTAGCGCATCCTTTATTACTGAAAAAATATGTCGATAGTATCCTTATAGATTGCTTCGACGATGAAGCTCGTCTCTTGTATGGTAACATCTGACCGTTTGTGTGTCCAGGGAATATCATACGAAAAGCTGATGTTATGCATCATAG
>DATLSW010000262.1:0-2906 GCA_035533955.1 Ktedonobacteraceae bacterium
AACGTTCATCTGTGAGGAGTGCGGTATGGTGCTGGATCGTGATCTCAACGCGGCCATCAATTTAAAAGTTGTGGCGGTGAGTTCCATCGACACACAAAACGCCTGTGGAGCGGGCGGCTCTGGCTCTCTGGCAACAGAGAGTGAAACTGCCCGCGTTGAAGCAGGAACCGAACACTGTTTGGGTTTTGTCCTCAATGGGTAGGTTTCGGAGAACGGAGAAATATGAATCAGGAACAGATGATCGCGGCACAACTCGCGCCGTATACACCCTGGTTGATCATAGCCGGAGTCTTCGTCTTGTTTCTCCTGTTACGGCTCATGCGCAAAGTCTTGCGCCGGCGCATTGAAGAGATCGGACACCGCATGTTCAGCACGAACGGCTGGATGGTCTGGTTCTGGCTCAACGCGCCCGGCGTCATTCTGCATGAACTCAGTCACGCGCTGGTGCTATTGCTTTTTTATCCTTTCGGCTTTCGTATCACCAGCGTCTCTTTCTTTCACATCAAACCGGTTGCGCAGCGCGACGGCAGAGGACGCCTCATTAAGGGCGGCGGCGCATCCTCAGTACAGTTGGGGGAAGTGCAATATAAACGGCCATCAGGCCACTTCATGAGTTCTATTGGCGACGGTGTGAGCGCGGTTGCCCCATTATTTGGCGGCCTCGTCATGCTGGCCTTTCTCTACTGGGTCGCCACGGGCTACAACCTCTGGGAAATTCACCTGAACGTCTTCCGTCCCGGTTGGCCCTGGTGGACGCTGCTCTTCGCCCCCTACCTGATCTTTACCGTTACCTCGGAATTGTGGCCGAGCCGCGTGGACTGGCATGGCGCCCAAAAGCTGCTGATCGGCATCCTCATCCTGTCTCTGCTGGCATTGCTCTCGCTCTGGTACCTGAAAGTCCTCATCTTCGACAATGCTACCGTACAGGTCGTTGCCTCCATCGCCATGCATATTGACTATGTCCTGCTCATTCTGCTCGCGCTCGATATCCTCTTTTTCATCATCGCCGAGTTCGTGGTACGACTGGTGCGAAGATGATTATCTTTACAATAGCGAGGACCGCAACTCCTGCTGCAAGCTCACGCGCAACAAAACCTTCGCGCGTTGGAAGTACGTCTTTGCCGTGGCCTCTGGGATATGCAACTTTCGTCCGATCTCCGTAAACGTGAGATCGCTCTTGTAGCGCAACATAACAATCGGACGGTACTTGGGCGGAAGCGCCTCTATCGCCTGCAACATGCGTTGTTGTAGATCGCCGCGCTCGACAATCTCATCAGGCTGGGGCCGCGTATCAGGTATAGACGCGAGCAACGATGGCTCATCGTCATCGTTCCCCTGGTCTAACTGCGAAAATGGGATCGCGCGCTTGCGCCGCACTTCGTCCAGCGAACGATTGCGCGCTACCTGAAATAGCCAGGATTTCAAGGGTCTATCCGTATGCAATGCCGGTAACTGCGTGTACAACTGGAGAAAGACGTGCTGTAACACATCCCAGGCCAGATCATAATCACCAAGCATGCCGTATATAAAGTTAAACAGGGGAGTAGAGTAGCGCTGCGTCAATCGTTCAAAAGCCATGGCGTCTCCACCAAGCGACTGCCGGGCTAATATGCCATCGCTCGCATCCGCTCCGCGGATTTTTGTCGTTCCTTGTATCTGTAACATGAATTTGCTCCTTTGTGCTATTACTGTCTATTGCAAAACTACCGCTAATCTGCACAAAGAACAAGCATTTTTGGGGTGTTTAAGCTCTGCTGTAGGCGACTCTCAGCAGAAACTAACATTACGCGGCAAACGGGGCGGCTTCTTTAATCTTCTCCCAAGTAGCGTCTAAGCTTTCTTAAACTTTCTCTACCCACGGGATGCGCAACGAGATTGTATAGCTGAACAGTAAGAGGGGGAAAACTGGCGAAAGAGGGAGAAATGTGCTTCCTTTGCCCAAAAGCCTTCCAAGCAGAGGAATGCTTATGCTTTCAGAAACCGCTCGACCCAGGCCACCATCTGCCGACGAGACGTTTCCCACAGTTCAAGAATAAACTGGCAGTCCACACGGAGGTTGCATAACAGGTCTGGTCTGAAACTGACATGTGTAGCTACTCGTGTGTCCTATATGGAATGCGCACGAATGTTTGCCATCAGGCAAGAGAAAAAGAGGAGAAATATGGGCAAGTTTTTAAGAACCATCCTTATCGGAGTCGGTCTCGGTCTGCTGATCGCGCCAATGCCGGGCAAGAAACTGCGCCGCATCTTGAGTGAGCGATTTCAGAGTATGCAAGGCTCTCCTTCAGGAAATGAACCGGCGGACCGCTACAAGCAAGTTGTCGCTGGTCAAATGACCGAGGCTGAGAGCAATTTAAAGGATATTGCTGAAACGGCGCTGAACACTCCTGGGAAAGGAGGGCTTTTCAGCGAGCCATTTCAACCAGCCTATCCCGAATACGTGAAACCGGAACAGGATTAGCCATTACCAATCAAACCTGTTCACCAGAAACGAGCGGCTATAGTGGAGCAGGATAGGGCTGCCGTGAGGACAAACGGCGGGTGTTGTGGCCTGCGCGAGATTGGCGAGCAACGTGATCTGCTCGCCCTGGCTCAGCTCGCGCCCGCGGCGCAGGGCCGAACGGCAGGCAAGGCCGATCAGCAGGTGATCTTCCCAATCGGCGCTGTCTTCGGCGGCCAACTCCGCCAGTTCACGGACATGACCGGCTAATTGTTCCTGGCCGACACCGCCGGGAACGGAGCGGATCAGGAAACTGCGACCGCCGAAACGCTCGCATTCTAAGCCCAGGTCGCGCAGCATGGGCAGGCGCTGCTCCAGCAGTTCGGCCTGGTGACGCTTCATCTCCACAATCACTGGCTCCAATAATAAGTGTGCCTCGCTCGCTGCTTCCTCGTCCCGTTCGCGC
>DATLSW010000263.1:0-5027 GCA_035533955.1 Ktedonobacteraceae bacterium
CGTGTAGGGCATCAACTGCATCACGCCGATGCCGCCGTCGCGGGCAATGACGTGCTGATACCAGCCGCTTTCTTGCCAGGCAATCGCCAGCAGCAGATTGGCCGGCAAGCCATAGCGGGCCGCCGCCTGGCGTAGCAAGCCTTCCACTTCTGGCCGCGTAGACCAGTTCAGGTCGGCGTAATCGTACCAGCGTACCACCCCATTTGACTCGACGCCACTGCCGATTGTACCAGCGGGGCTGTAGCCATGATTAACCCGATAAGGAAGACAGAGGGTTTGTCCCACAAAGATCAGGTTCACGTTGCGGATGTAATTGGCCTCTGCCAGCGTCCTGATTGTCGTATGGGAGCGTCGCGCGATGGCGCTCAACGTGTCTCCCCAATGAACTCTATACCAGGAACAGGCATTGCCTGATCCCGGATTCGCCGCGCGCGCTGTTAGCTGCTGACCAGCGAAGGCAAACGATCCGAAAAGGAGCAGCACGCTGAAAAGCAGCAGGATGATGTTCCGGCCAATGCCTGTGCGGGCAAACCTCCTGATAGTTTCAGGGCTAATTGCCCCGTGCATTGCTGATATATGTGTTGAAATACTTCTCTGTGTTCGCTTTTTGATCATGCCTGGGTAAACTCCTTTCTGAATTCACTATAATCGCGGGTAAAATTGATAAATATCGATAAATGCGCACCTTGACGCCCTCTCAAGGTGGTGCGTAGAATGTGATTGGGCAGAAGGATATTTGTTCTGGAAAGAGATCGACCTATGAAAACGCAAGAATCGTTGAGCGCGACGGTAGAAGAATACCTGGAGGCTATCTATAACATCCACATGGAGGGTGAGGTCACCATTGGAGCGCGACTGGCGGAGAAATTCGGCGTTGCTCCACCCTCTGTAACTGAGATGCTCAAACGTCTCGTGCGCGATGGCTATGTGGAGATGGATAAGAGGCGGCAGGTGACGTTGACGGAGATGGGCTACCAGTCGGCGGAGGCAGTGCTGCGCCGCCATCGCCTCACGGAGCGTTTCCTGGTTGATATGCTGGGGATGCAGTGGCATCAGGTTCACGAGGAAGCCTGCCGCTTAGAACACTTCATTTCGGGAGCGGTAGAAGCGCGGGTGATCAGTTCGCTCAATAGCCCCACCACCTGCCCGCATGGCAATCCGATCCCCGGCCAGGTTCCCGATGCTCGCAATTACCTGAAAGATCAGCACGCGCTGCGCCTCTCCAGCGCGGAGGTCGGCGAGGCGGTCACAATTCTGTGTATCTCCGAAGTCGTCGAGGACGAGGAAGCTCTGATCTTATACCTGCACGAAAAGGGCCTGACGCCGGGAACGCGCCTGACTATCCTCACACGGTCGAGTGATCACAAAGACGCGGGTGTTGAACATTTCACCGTTGAGGCGGCTGGTCAGTCGGTGAGCATCAGCAAGGCCGCGGCCTCCAAAATCTGGGTGACGCGCTGAATGTAGCGCGATCAGGGAAAATTGAACGTAATTTGAGTTTGCTTGAACGTTACCCCTTGACTCTCAATATTAGGATATGCTAATATCTGACTGGTATAGTCGGAATTAACCCTGGCAGATGGAGTAATCGGCTGGCAGCATTCCCTGATTTCGTGAGAGGAAACGCAGTATATGATAGCGGCGCTCATTTTATTCTTGCGCGAAGGTTTCGAAGCAAGCCTCATCGTCAGTATTCTTTTAGCTGCTCTGCGCCAACTTGGTCAAATGGACAAGGCGCGCGCGGTCTGGACAGGCGTAATATTGGCCGTTCTCGGCTCGCTGCTGGGGAGTGCGGCGCTCTATATCACCATCCATAACTATGTTGGTTCCACCTTTCAGACGGTTTTTGAGACTATTACCTACCTCATCGCTGTGGTGTTGTTGACGGCTATGACGTTCTGGATGCAGCAGCATAGCCGCTCGCTCAAAAAAGAGATCACGGCAAAGGCGAGCGTTGCCGGTTCCGGTTTCGCGTTGGGCCTGCTGGCGTTTACCACGGTTGGGCGCGAAGGATTGGAGACGGCGGTGTTCATGCTTGCTTTTGCTTTCACCACGAATGCGCTGCTGTTGCTCATTGGCGCGCTGTTGGGCCTGCTGGCCGCGATTGGCCTGTGCTTCCTCATCTATCGTTTGGGCTACAGGCTCGACTTCCGTCTCTTTTTCCGTGTGATGGGCATTCTCCTGCTCTTTTTCGCTGCCGGCCTGCTTGGCGACGCGGTGCAGAATATGCAGCAGCTTGGCTGGCTCACCTTTGGCGCGACGCCGCTCTGGAATACCGCGCGTTTCCTCAGCGAAGATAGCACGATCGGCGATATCTTGCACACCTTCCTCGGCTATGCTCAAGCTCCGACCATCTTGCAGGCGATCCTCTACGTCGGATACCTGCTCGCGGCTGGCTCAATTTTTACCTGGATGACGCGCAAGCCGCCGACCATGCGTCGCGCGCGCAAGGCAAACGACTCCACCGTGTCTGGTGCGCTGCACCGTCACGTTTAGGTCTGCCGCATTACTTGCTTTGTATATTGCTTCTTAATTGCCTTGCGACGCGCTCTCGTTGTTGCTCAGATCTGAAAGGATGGTGTTTGTTCTCTGCCTGAGTCTTTTATTGGCCTCTTCCAGATCAACAGCGGCCTGGACAAAGCTGCCATAGATGCGTCTAAATAGCATGAACATCATTACGAGCGTCACTGTCCACCAGATAGCTTCGATGACGATGATCACGGAGAATGGGATCGTGCGTCCAGGTGGGGAGAGAGTAAAGAAAGTCTGTACCAGAATCCAGCCAATCAGAGCAACCAGTTGAATGATGACAAATCGCCTGACGCTATTTGCGTGTTGACTTATGGTAAGCATTGCCATTGATAAAATCCTCCTTTACGAACTACAAACCCATTCAGTATATCACAGTGTAAAACTACCCGTCTTTGAAGATGCGTTGTCCACAGGGCCATTTTGTGGAGTTGCGAACGATGAAGAAACAAATCGGCTTGCGAACGATGAAGAAATAAACCGGCCTGCAAACGATGATGATATAATTATGAGCGTGCCGCTGCCTTACAAGAAGGAGCAATAGAAATAGGTACTAATGAGAAGGAGCCCGAACCCCTGAGAAAGCCTGCTGCATGAAAAAAACGTCCTCGCTCTCACTGGTTGTCGCCTTTTTTGGCTTTGTGCTGGTCGGCATAAGCGGAGGCGCGGCCGGTGTGCTGCTGCCCAGTCTCAGCGCCTTCTATCATGTGGACAACGCCGTGATTGGCCTGCTCTTTGTCCTTTTTTCCATCGGCTATTTCCTCTCTGCCCTTAATAGCGGCCTGCTGGTGGAGCAATTGAATCTACGCCGCTTTCTCTTGCTGGGAACGGTCATTATTGCCGTCGGGGTTTTTGGCTTTAGCATGGAACCGCCCTTTGCCCTGGTGCTGCTTGCCGAGTTCTCGATAGGATGGGGTATGGGTATGCTGGAGGCTGGTCTTAACGTCTATATCACCGCGCAGCCTCGTCACGCGACGCTGTTGAATTACCTCCATGCCTTCTACGGTGTTGGCGCTTTGATCGGACCAATCGGCGCGAGCGTGTTGCTCGCCGTCCATTGGGGATGGAACAGTGTGTATCTATTTCTTGGGGGCATGTCTCTTGTTCTCTTGTTTGGGTTTATGGTGATCACCGCCTTCAAATTGCCGGATAGCGAATACAAAGAAAACGAGAAGCCTGTCGAGGGGAATGCGCTACGTGCCGCGTTTACCTATCCTGCCGTCTGGTTCGCGGCGCTCTTTCTGCTGGTCTATGTAGGTGTGGAAATCAGTTTAGGCAACTGGAGCTATACCTTTTTACTGAATGCTCGCCAGCAAGGGACGATTACAGCCGGATGGATCGTCAGCGGCTACTGGATCGGCCTCACCCTCGGACGTTTCGTTCTGCAGAGCAGTGCCGAGCGGTTCGGCGTGAGTAACCGCCGCATGATGTATGCCTGTATGCTGGGCTGCGCGCTTGGCCTGCTCGCGATCTGGTTGCTACCGGGCGGGGTGATGGCAGGCATAGGCTTCCTGTTTGTTGGCTTCAGCATCGGTCCCATCTATCCTCTGACGGTGGCGATTACTCCCCGCCTCGTACCTGCTCGCCTTGCCGCCAGTGTCATCGGCATCCTGGTCAGCCTGAGTATTATCGGAGGCGCTCTCTTTCCCTGGCTTGCTGGCGTCCTCTTGCAGGTTGTGGGTATGTGGTCACTGCTGCCCTATGCTCTCGTGCTAACGACGCTCATGATCGTACTGTGGTGGAGTCTCGCGCGCCGCTCTGAGAAGATAGGCTAAAATGCGCATCATTCTGAACCGCGCAATTGTGCGCGTTAGCTGCGAAATTCGTGTAGAAACCCGCTAAAAATACGGTAATTCGCAGAAATATCCAGGCAACCAATTGAATAATTTCTGATTGTCGGGTACAATGGGAGTAGCTAGTGGGTTGTATTTCATGTTACCTGTTATTTCAGAAAGGGAGCTTGTATGCTTCACCAACCGCTGACCATTGACCATGTTCGCGTAGATGAGATTGTTAGCTGTGAAGAAACGGAGTTCAGGAAACGCACTCCCCGTTCCTACGAGATTCACCAGCGCGCTCTGTCTTCGCTGCCGCTGGGCGTCTCAAGCTCCTTCCAGGCAGTGCCGCCGTATCCGCTTTTCATCAGTCACGCCGCAGGTAGCCATATCTGGGATTATGACGGCAACGAGTACGCCGACTTCCATCTTGCCTTTGGCAGTTTGCTGGTGGGCCATACACATCCCTTGCTCGTCGAGGCGCTGCGCGAGCAGCTTGGCAAGGGCAGCCTGTATTCATTGCCCTGCCCTGATACCGTCTTTCTGGCCGAAGAACTCGTGCGCCGCTTTGCTCCCATCGAGCAGGTGCGTTTCTGCAATTCCGGCACCGAGGCCACGATGGATGCCCTGCGCCTGGCGCGCGCGCACACGGGCCGCGACAAGATCGTGAAGATCGAAGGCTCGTACCACGGCCACCACGATACGACCCTGATGAGTACAAAG
>DATLSW010000264.1:0-15530 GCA_035533955.1 Ktedonobacteraceae bacterium
TCCCTACGAATTCGCGAGCGGGATCACATTCAGGCGGTGGCGCTCGGAGGCCATCGAGAAGCGCCCGAAACTATAATAAGCAGCGCAGGCTCCTTCGGGCGAGACCATGCAGGTTCCGATGGGCGTTTCGGGCGTGCAGGCGGTGCCGAACACCTTGCATTCCCAGGGTTTGATAACTCCCTTGAGGACCTCACCGCACTGGCAGGCTTTCGGGTCTGCGACGCGCAGTCCGGGGACCTCGTAGCGCAGTTCCGCGTCCCAATCGGCGAACTCTGGACGCAGTTTCAAGGCGCTGTGCGTGATGAAGCCCAGCCCGCGCCACTCGAAGAAGGGCCGCAGTTCCATCGTGCGCGCCATCGCCTCCAACGCCTTGACATTACCTTCTGGACGCACGACGCGCGTGTACTGATTCTCGACTTCCGCGCGTCCCTCGCTGAGTTGCTTGACAATCATGTAGATGGTCTGGATGATGTCAAGCGGCTCGAAGCCGGCAATCACAACCGGCTTGTGATGATCGCGCGCCACGAAGTTGTAGGGGCGCATGCCAATCACCATACTGACGTGACCGGCGCCGATAAACCCATCCAGGCGCAGATCGGGCGAGTCGAGAATGGCCTTCATGGCGGGAATGATGGTGACATGGTTGCAGAAGACAGAGAAGTTCTTGACCCCCTCGGCCTTTGCGCGCAGCAGCGTCACGGCGGTTGAGGGCGCGGTCGTCTCAAAGCCAATGGCAAAGAAGACGACCTGGCGGTCGGGATTCTGGCGCGCCAGTTTGAGAGCATCGAGCGGCGAGTAGACGAAGCGCACGTCGGCTCCATCGGCTTTGGCATCCAGTAGGCTGCCATGAGACCCCGGCACGCGCATCATATCGCCGAAGGTGGTGAAGATCACGCCATCCATACGGGCGATAGCGATGGCATCATCGATGCGGCCCATGGGCAGAACGCAGACGGGGCAACCGGGGCCGTGGATCAGATCGATGTTGCCCGGCAGCACGTCTTCAATGCCGTGTTTGTAGATGGTATGGGTATGGCCGCCGCAGACTTCCATCAACTTGAGCGGCTGCTCTCCACTCAGTTTCGCAATCTCGTTGCAAATACGCTTCGCCAGATCGGGATCGCGATACTCGTCAACATACTTCATGTTCATAGTGATGCTCCTTTCGCTGCTCCATGGCCCTCTTGTAACACTGCATGAATGACCTCGAGAAGTGCGTGATAGGCTGTCGCCTGCGCCTCCTGGATACGCGGAATGTGGTCGCTTGGGGAGTTGATGCAATAATCCAGCGCCGGGGAATGCAGCATCTTTCCGCCGTCGTAGCCGGTAAATCCAATGGTCAACAGCCCCTGTTTTTTCGCTTGCTCAAGGGCCACTAACACATTGGCAGAATTGCCGCTGGTCGAGAAACCCAGGGCGATATCGCCAGCGCGTCCGTAGGCAATGACCTGGCGCGAGAAGATATTAGCGAAGCCGACGTCGTTGCCAACCGCCGTGACGACGGCGATATCGTTCGTCAGCGCGATGGCAGGCAGCGGCGACCACGCGGGGAAAGGCGGATTGAGCAGTTCAGTGACCAGGTCTTGCGCGTCGGTGGTACTGCCGCCGTTGCCAAAGGCCAGTAGCGTTGCTCCTCCGGCAAAGGCGCGCGCCAGCGCCTGCCCGGCGGCCACGATCTGCGTGCCAGATTCCGCGAGCGTGGCGCGGCGCAGCGCGATGACTTCGCGGCACTTTTCAAGCGTGGAATGCCGCACCTGCGCCAGCACATCCTCTATGCTGGCCTTGCCTCCCTCGAAAAGGAAGGGGTAAAAAAGGCGGTCGAACTCTGATCCTTCGGAATCGCTCATTATTTGCCTCATCTAGCTGTCACAAGCTGTATCCGCTAATTGCCACGCCACCGTGAACCAGCAGCATATCACCCGGCGCAACCTCTTCTACCAGCGTAATATCAATCTCTTCCGTCGTATCATTTACCTGCACAAGCGCCATGCCGGATGCTGCATCCACGCGCAGCACGGTGGCAGGCACAGCCTCGTCCGAGCAGGTCGCGCAGTGTCCATGCGCGTCGGCAATACAGTATGGCGCGTCCTGTGCCATTGAGATGAGATCAATCTTCCCTTTGCGTTCCTCGCTCATTGCAGTAATCCTTCATGTTCAAAATAGATATGCACCAGTTCCCACAAGATGTGATAGAGCGTTTCATGCGTTTCTTGTATTGCCAATGGGTCATCTGATGGGACGACAAAACAGAAATCCAGTTCGCTTTCCCGCAGCAATCCGCCATCCCCTCCGGTCAGGCCGAGTGTCAGCAAGCCTGTGCGCCTCGCGGTGTCCAGCGCCGCCGCGACATTCGCGCAATATCCATCCGGCGAGAAACCCATAGCGATATCCTGGGGCCGGGCAAGCACTTGCAACTGGCGCACGAACGGCATATCGCGCGCTCCGCCGGCCATCAGGCCGCTCAGCGTGGCGCTATCGTTGGTCAGCGCCAGTGCTGGCAGCGCGCGTTTGCCGACGATTACCGGATGCACGAACTCGACCGAGACATGCTGCGCGTCGGTTGCCCAGGCTCCGTTGCCGAAGGCCAGCAGTCGCCCGCCCTGGTGAAAGCGGCGCGCCATCGCCCAGCACGCCTCGGCAATGCGCCCGGATTCCGCGGTGAAGAATATCTCAGGCACGGACATGCTTTGCTCAAAGCGAGCGGCGACCAGCGCCTGCAAGTCCATTTGTCTTTCTCCTTCCAGTTTCGCCGTTGCGGATTTTTCGCGTTATTCGATCTGGCTGTGATGCAGCATGGTGAGTTCGTCGGTGTACGCCTGACCCATGAGTTGAAGAGCTTGCATTGTCTCGCGAGCCTCGTCCTCGTCAATCTTGCTCATGGCAAAGCCGACATGAATCAACACCCAATCGCCCGGACCGATGCCATCTGGCCGCACCAGAGCGATGCTCACGTTCCGCCTCACGCCGGAGACATCAACTTTGGCAATTGAGTTGGCATCATCTACGATGTCTACAATCTGACCTGGTATTCCAAGACACATAATCTGGCCTGCCTTTCTATTCCGACACCCACAAAGGATGTCGCTACATTGATGTTTCCAATCGCAGGCGGGCCGCGGCGATGGCGGCCTGCCCAAGACTGATGCCGCCGTCGTTCGGCGGAACGCGGCGATTGATCAAGACCTGGAATGTCATTGCCTCCAGGCGCGTGATCAGTTGTTCCAGTAACAGCTGGTTCTGGAAGACACCGCCGCTGAGCGCGACCATGTTCAGCTCGCTTTGCTCGCGCGCCTTGTAACAGGCATTCGCCAATAAATCGGCGATTGAGCAATGGAAACGCCCGGCGATCTGCGCAAGCGGTACGTTCTGCTGTAGATCGCTGACAATGGCGCGGATCATTGGCGTCACATCCAGTATGGCTGGCATTTGATCTTCAATAGAGAACGGGTAGCTTTCCAGTTTGCCACGGTAGCTATCCGCTGCCTGTTCCAGTTCGATAGCCGCCTGTCCTTCATAGATTACGTTGTCTCGCAGGCCAATTAAGGCTGCGACCGCGTCAAACAGTCTGCCGAGACTGGAGGTTTGTGGACTGTTGAGTTTTTTTGCGATCATCTGCGCTAAGACGCGCCACTTCGACCGATCGAGCTGGCGTACAAAGGGAATATCCAGTTCCAGGAAGGCATCGCCGTAGCTCTGGGCCAGATAGGCTGCCGCGACGCGCCAGGGCTGGTGTACGGCCTGCTCGCCGCCGGGAAGCGGTATGTACGCCAGATGCATCAGGCGTTGAAAATCTACGAGGTCGGCGGTCATGATCTCACAGCCCCACACTGCCCCATCGCTGCCATAGCCCGTGCCGTCGGCGGCTACGCCAATGACCGGCCCGGCCAGCCCATGCTCCGCCAGCACGCTGGCAATGTGAGCATGATGGTGCTGGACGCCGATTTTGCGCGGGATATCCGTGTCGAGCGCGTATTTTGTCGCCAGGTATTCGGGATGGAGATCATAGACAACCGCTCGTGGCTCAATATCAAAGAGACGCTGAAAGTGCGTGATGCCCTCGCGGAACGAGGTCAGCGTTTCCAGGTTCTCCAGGTCGCCGATGTGATGGCTGATAAATGCTTGCCGTCCTTTGCCCAGGCAGAAGGTATTTTTGAGATGCGCGCCGCAAGCCAATACCGGCGTGGGGAAATCGAATGAGAGCGGGATTGGCTCCGGCGCGTAGCCGCGCGAGCGGCGGAAAAGCTGCTCGCCGCCCGCGCAGACGCGCACGACCGCATCATCACAGCGCATGTGGATGGTGCGGTCGTGTCCCAGCATCCCATCTGCGATAGCCGCCAGCCGTACCCGCGCGTCCTGATCCTGGTAGGCAATGGGTTCATCGCTCAGGTTGCCGCTCGTCATCACCAGCGCCGCGATCCGCCCTGGCTCAATAGCTTCAGCAAAGGCGCGCAGCAGCGTATGATGCAGCGGCGTATAGGGCAACATGATGCCCAATGTGTTGTAGGCTGGCGAGACGGCAGGAGCCATCGGACAAGTTGGGTGCTGTCGCAATAGCACAATTGGTCTGCGGCGTGATTGCAGCAGTGCAGCCTCGGCCTTGCTCACAAGACAGAGCAATCTGGCCGTTGCCAGATCAGGGACCATGAGCGCGAATGGTTTGGCTTCGCGCTGTTTGCGCTGTCGCAGTCGCTGCACAGCCTGGACATGCAGCGCGTCACACGCCAGGTGATAGCCGCCAAGTCCTTTGATGGCAAGGATCTCCCCGACAGCGAGGCGTTGAGCGGCCTCAAGAATCGGATTCTTCGTGGTGGCAGGATTGATCGCGCTTTGCCCTTTGTCTCCTGCCCAATCCTGCAAATACACCCGCGGGCCGCAGAGCTGGCAGGCATTGGGCTGTGCGTGGAAGCGCCGATCGAGTGGATTCTCGTATTCAGCCTGACAGTCTGGACACATGGGGAAGACGCGCATAGTGGTCTTAGCGCGGTCATACGGCACATCCTGGACAATGGTGAAGCGCGGGCCGCAGTTGGTGCAGTTGATGAAAGGATAGCCATAGCGGCGATCATCTGGATCGAAAAGTTCGCGCAGGCAGTCATCGCAGGTGGCAGTATCGGGCGAGATAAGGGCGTGGCGCTCGGCTCCGGCCTGACTATGGGCGATGCTGAAGGCGGTCTCATGGCATGGCGCTGCTGGCTCGGTGGTGATGGTGTCGATACGCGCGAGCGGCGGCGCCTCCTCGCGCAATGCGCGTTGAAAGTCTGCCAGGGCTGCGCGATTTCCCTCGACTTCGATAGTAACTCCGCGGCTATCATTCAGCACAAAGCCGGCCAGACCCAGGCGCAGCGCCTGCCCATAAACGAAAGGCCGGAAGCCGACGCCCTGGACAATGCCCTGAATGAGAATGCGTTGTCTCTCGATAGCCTGATCTGTTATAAATGCCATGATTATGTTCCTCGTGCTGTGGCGGCGCTGGAATAAGATTGCTTGCATACTGTATTGCTGTCGCCGTGTACAAATGCCGTCAGCCAGGCACACCATTCGTCGAGTCCCGCGCCCGTCCGGCAACTCACTTCAAAGATGCGCAGGCGCGGATTGATGGCTAATGCCTGCCGTCTGGCCTTTGCCAGGTCGTAATCGACGTAAGGCAGCAGGTCGAGCTTGTTCACGACCATGACTTGCGAGGCCGCGAACATGTGCGGGTATTTGGCCGGTTTGTCATCACCTTCGGTTGTGCTGGTCAGGACGACGCGCGTGTCCTCACCCAGGTTCCAGGCGGCGGGACAGACCAGGTTCCCGATGTTCTCGATGAAGAGCAGGTTGACCCGCGTCAGTTCGAGTTGCGCGAGCGCGTCACGGATCATGTGCGCTTCCAGGTGACAGGCTCCGCGCGTATTGATCTGCACCGTTTCCGCGCCCGCCGCTTCGATGCGCTCCGCGTCGGCGGTGGTTTCAACATCGCCTTCGATCACGCCAATACCGAGTTCTCCACGCAGCCGTTCAATCGTGCGCTCCAGCAGGGTGGTCTTCCCCGCTCCCGGCGAACTCATAACATTGATTGTGCGAATGCCGCGTGTCGCCAGCATCTGCTGTATTTCCTGGGCAACGGTGTCGTTGACGGCCAGGATGTTTTGCGCAATCGTTACTTTAGGCACGGTTATATTCCTCCTGGTGCGATCAATCGTCCCCTACGGATTTTCGATCTCCATGTCAAGGATCTGGAGTTCGGAGCCGGAAACAATCTCGGTTGACCATTCCCCGCAGGTCGGACATTGCGCGACGAAGTCCGCAATCGCGAATTCCAGCTCACAATGGCGGCAGCGCGCGCGATGCGGCACAGTATCGATCACTAACCGCGCTCCTTCTAGCAGCGGATCGAAACTCGCCAGCATCTCAAAGCAGAAGGCGAGCGAGTCAGTGACGACGCCACTGGCCTCGCCTACCTTCAGTCGCACGTTCTTCACGCGTGACGCTTTACAGGCGATGGCTCTGGTCGTAACAGCGTCAGCAATGCTCTGCGCAATCGCGAGTTCGTGCATTTACATCGACCTGAGTCTCAGGTAGCGCCGAACATCAGGCAGAATTTGTAAGATAACTATCACACCGAGACCAGCTAAAAGGGCCAGCAGAGCCAAAGCAATATACTTCAACATGATCCAGTTCCTTTCTCTGTAATAGTGTTGCGTCGATAATCAAGCGAGAGACTGATTAAAATGGCCGTTCAGCAATTGGACGACGAGCGCGTCGATCATGGTTACCGCTTTGTCAACGGCAGCTTCTACTGGTTCGCTCAGTCCCATTTGCATCTCCATGTCATCTGTGTTGTTACCTGGTGAAGCAGGTTCGCAGCCGACAAGTAGCGTGCGCATAGGACGCGCGCCCAGCGTTCGAGCGAAGGCCAGAACCTTCACAGGGTTCATGCTGTGCGCGTCTAATGCTGCTCTGCCTGCTTGCGCTCCCTGCTCCGCGTTCATACGCGCCAGGTCCGGCTCGATCAAATAGAGCGTTCCTGGTTGACCGCCGCGCGGAACGGCATCAACAAGTACAAGCGTATCATAATCTTCGAGCAACGTATACGCCAGCTCCATGCCGCGAATACCGAAATCGATGACCTGTACGCCTTCGGGGTAGCGCCGTCGCTGTAAGCGCTGCGCTACTTCCACGCCAAAGCCGTCATCGCCGAAAAATATATTACCGATGCAAGCGATCAGTATGCGTCTGGCTTTGCCTTCTGTTGATACCTGGCTCACGTTTCCCTCCGCGCGCGATCTTCGGTGGCTAGCGGTTCCACTTCTTCCGGGAAAAAGAAAAAGCGATGGCCGGGCAGCACGCGTTCATCCCACTGCTCCCTGCCTGGATCGTCGTCCAGCGTCACCACCAGGTAGAGACGGTTCTCGAAATCCTGGTGGATCATCTCCACGCGCGCGGTTTTCCCATCGAGCAGCATGTCGAAAGCGTCGGCGCGCGCCTTTGGATGTAAGCGTACACCATCTCCTGCTTTCACCTCTCTTCCTTCAATCAGGACAAATGCTGGCGGCGGATAATCTTCACCGGGATAATCCCAGGCTGCGCTATTCATGCTCTACCCCCTCGTCAACCGGTTTGATGCCGCGGATCGTGCCGTGCATCTTCATGAATGCTTCGGGCGTGAGAGCTTCTGTGCGCTCCAATATCTCCCGCGCCCGTTCATCTCCCTGGCGCATCTCCTGTTTCTCCTCGTCCGTCAGCGTCATGATGCGCAGCGTGAGAATCTCATCGATCTCTGTGCCATCGAAGAGCGCGCCTGGGCTTTCCGGCGCGAGCCGCGGATAGTCATACAGGATGATGGGCGAAGACAGCATGGCGTCGTGGTCGCCCTCATTGCCGACCAGCACCGGCCATGTATGCAGATTCCGGCAGTTCTGCACGGCAGGCTGCAACTCCTCCGGTGGTTCCAGCAGCGAGATAAAGGTTCCCCGCTGAACCTGGAGGATGGTATGCGTTGAGATGAACGAACGCCGCAAGATGGCAGGATAGCGGCTGGCGGCTTCGTCAATGTCGCCTGTCCTGTTTTCAATCTGGATACAAAGCTTGTACGTATCTTTATCCACTTGCGCGGCAGCAATCACTACTCTTCCTGCCAGCACTTGATGCTCGCGTACTATAGTCGCGCCTGGTGTATCCGCTGGATGTTCAGAGCTGCGTCCGCCGGGGCAATCGATGTCCAGAATCCTGGGCTGAGCGACAAGGTCGTTAAGAGAGAGATCGCAGGTGGTGACTTCGCGCTCTATCCCTTCTTCCCACGGCTCATTGGCGAGATAGCCCGCTAAACTCCAATCGACGCGCGGCGCTGCTTCAGGTTGGGCTGAAACGTTCGCTGTCTCGTGCGGTATTTCCGTGCGCAACAGCAAGTGCAGGAACCTGACATGGACAGTGATAGCTGTGTCCGCGTTTCCCTGCACCAGGCATTCCGTTTGCATAGTCCAGGGTTCTGTACTGCCCTGCGCCTCGCTGTACTCTTCTGGATAGACGACGCCGAATGTCCAGCGCTGGCGATTTTTGATCGCCGAATGCCGGTATGGATAGAGCAGGTAGCCCTCGTAGAGGACGGCGTTGGCGATTTCCTTGATTTGCTCTAATCGCATCAATGCACCTCCTCGCCGCTTGTCTGCAAGAGATGAACAATCACTTCCTCCCACGTAGGTAGTCCGAGCGTGACTTTGTACCGGTACAACTGGTCGAAGACATCTTTGTGCATGTGAATCCAGGCAGTATTCGGGAAATAGCGTGCCATCATGTCCTGCCAGACGGCTATCGGAAGGCGGTACGAGGCTTCCCTTGACCAGGAAATCTGTCCCACTTGCAACTTGCCTTCTTCACCTTCATAGAAGACGGTGCCGCTGAAGAGGAAGATGAGCGGGATTTCGCCATCCTCCAGCGCGTTGAAATATTTGACGCTGACTACGTCGAAATCGTAGGTGCAGGGAACGGGCAGGTCAACGGTGATCTCCCCGGAAAACTGCGGCACGCCAGCATTCACATGCGTCCAGAGCAGGTTGCGCAGTGTCTTACCCCAGCGTTTTGGCTCGCCGAAAACCTCCAATAAGCGCGCCTGCGCCTCGCTGCTGTAGTGACGGCGCGTGACCGCGAGCTGAATCTGACAGCGCAGCGCGACACTGTGGATATATTCCTCCGCTATCGTGTTGACGACGCGCAGTTTGAAGTTGATGGTTGGAACCGCGGCAAAGTGCGCGGCTTCGGCGCCGACCACCTCAAAGTTTAGATCAGGCATTGATCTCTCCTTTCACAGGCCGCGCTTTGGCCTTCAGGTCCGCGAAGAATGTTCCAATGGCTTGCCACGCTTCTTCGCCGCCGCTCAAACCTTTCCATGAGAGGCGGATTAACCCAACCAGTTGATAACAGGCATCGATAGGCACAATGTACTGCTCGCGAGTATCCCGTACCCGGTTGATGAGCAGCGCCTCTACATCGGATTCCAGGTCATTCAGGATGGGATTATTGCTAACCAGCGTCTCCCAACTCTCCAGGTCGAGCAGCGATTCCGTGGCTCCTGCCGGGCTGGGATAGAAAGCCATGGCCCGCTCTGCCGCGCTGTTACGAAAGATGTATACCATGTTGACGGGGATCATCAGTCCGTCCCACTGCTCGTCCGACATCTGGAAAGCCGGTAGGGTCAGATAACGCCTGGGTATCAGGCGATACTTGCCGCCTCCGGCTCCTTCGTCGCCGAAAAGCAGCGAACACGCCTGGCACGAGCAGATCACGGCGCGACTGGCAAGCTCAAGCAGGTGACGATGATTCGCCGAGATCACTTCGCTGCATAGCTCGCAATGCTCCGCCGGCGGGCGCGCCTGTTCGCGTTCGCGCGTAAAGCGGCGCAGCGCCTGTAAAGGGGCCGCGTTTCCGCCAGAGAAACGCCCGTAGTGATCGTTGACAGGGGATGAACCTGGCATTCTTTACCTCACCTTGCGTTCACACCATCTTTGCGTCGTCGCGGCACAAACGTGACAGGCATACCTGGCCGTGGCGGGTCGATGACGCCCTCTACTTGCAGCCCATCGAGGTCTGGCGCGGCCTTGTAGATAGCTTCTTCAATTGCCGATTTGAGGGTGACGGTTGAGGCAGAACAGCCATGACAACTACCCTCGAGGCGCAGGTAAGCGATGCCGTCTTCGACTTTGATGAACACGACATTGCCGCCATGCGACTTGAGATATGGTCGCACTTCAACCAGCGCTCTGGCAACCCGCGTTTCGATAGGAATGGGATGCAGGTCGTGGAGCAAAAATAAGGAACCTACCAGGTCGTCGCTTGCAAGCGTCTCGATCAGAGCATAACCTGCTGCTTCGCTCTGATTGGTGAGTTCGAGGATGCGCGCCAGCCCTTCGCCATACATGTCCAGGAGAGCCTGGATCAGTTCCTCGGTTGTAGCGCGTGTGTGTGAATCGGAGAACGTGGAAACTTCCTGGATCAGCGTCTCGATGCGCTCCGCCCGACGTTGGCGTTCCTGCATGTCCTGTTGCATGACCCTTCCTCCTTATCTGGTGATATCCTGGTTTATTCTGTCTGCTCTCCATCTCTAGAGAGAACAGGCAGAATAAACCAGCAATACGCCATTTCTTATAAGCTCAAGCCGTAGGTTGGCGAATGGTTGACCTGAAGTTCTTGCCCTTCGCCCAGGTACATATGCACGCCGCACGGCAGGCACGGATCAAAGCTGCGTACCGCGCGCATGATGTCGATGCCCTTGAACTTGTCCGGGCCGTTCTCCTCAAAGATGGGCGTGTTTTGCACGGCATCTTCGTAGGGGCCGGGTGTGCCATAGATGTCGCGCACACTGCCATTCCACGGCGTCGGAGGATAAGGATGGTAGTTGGCGATCTTCCCGTTCTCGATGACCATATGGTGGGAAAGCACGCCGCGCACCGCCTCGTGGAAGCCGCAGCCGATGGCCTCCTTCGGCACGGTGAAGTCGTTCCACGTCTTTGTGTGGCCCGCGTGTAGCTCCTTCATCGCCTTGTCTAAGCAGTAAAGTGCGACGGCGGCGGAGTATGCCTGGAAGTACGTGCGCGCCCGGTTGCGCTCGATGGCGTTGCTCCATTTGGGAACATGCCACTCGAATTCTACTTCCGGCTTCGTAGCGGACTTGGGCAGGCGAATCTTGACGCTGTGGCCGGTGGCCTTGATATAGCCGCCCAGATCCACAATGCCGGCCAGGGCCGTCGTCCACAGGCGCGCAATCGCGCCGCCGCCGGTATCCAGCGCCAGGTGATCGCCGGTGCGCTTGTCATACCAGCGCGGTGACATTGTCCAGCTATACGCGCCGTTGAAGTCGCGCTTCTGCGGCTTTGGGATCGTCGTCTGGTTCCAGGGATGGCGCTTGTCAACAGGGTTGCCGAGCGGATCGCGATCGACAAACGTTCTTTCGCTTTGCCAGTCGTCATAGAAAGAGTGACCAAGCAGGATGCGGATGCCGAGGTTGATATCAACCAGGCTCGTCGTTATCAGCTCGTCGTCCACGATCACGCCAGGCGTGACGAACATGGCGCGCCCCCACTCGTCCATCGTGCGATAATCATAATCGCACACGTCTGGGTCCTGGAACGAGCCCCAGCAGCCAATCAATGTCCGCCGGTAGCCGACTTGCTCGTAGCCGGGCAGCGCCTGGTAGAAGAAGTCGAACAGATCATCATGCAAGGGAACAATCTTCTTCATGAATTCGACGTACTTCATGAGCCGCACCAGGTAGTCCGTGAAGACCTGGATGGTGGCGACCGTGCCGACGCCGCCGGGATAGAGCGTCGAAGGATGGACGTGCCGCCCCTCCATCAGGCAGAACTTCTCGCGCGTGTAGCGGCTGACCTGGAGACCTTCGAGGTAAAGTTCGCCGGTGAAAGGGTTGAAGGCGCGCATGATGTCGCCGATGGTGCGGTAGCCGTGATCCGCCGCGTGCGGAGCCTCGGTCTTATTGGCCTTCTCCAGCACGCCTGGATTGGTTTCCTTGACCATCTGCTCGCAATAATCGACGGCGACCAGGTTCTCCTGGAAGATGTTGTGGTCGAACATGTACTCCGCCGCCTCGCCCAGGTTAAGGATCCACTCGCCTAACGCGGGCGGCTTGACGCCATAGGCCATGTTCTGCGTGTAGACGGAGCAGGTGGCGTGGTTGTCGCCGCAAATGCCACAGATACGGCTCGTAATGAAATGGGAATCGCGTGGGTCTTTGCCCTGCATGAAGAGACTGTAGCCCCGGAAGATCGATGAGGTGCTATGACACTCCGCGACCTTGCGGTTCTTGAAATCGATCTTCGTGTAGATACCCAGACTGCCGACGATACGGGTAATAGGATCCCACGACATCTCTACGAGTTGTGGGGGCTCAGCCGGGTTTTGTTCTCGTCTGACTTCCGTAGCCATTAAACTATCTCCTTTAATAGTGCTACTTTATGCTTCTGACATGTTTATGTCGTTAGCGTTACCATCTACCCTGATAACCGGTCGTCAGTTCCTTGCCGGTATGCCTCCAGGACGGCTCCTTGTTGGACGTATTTTGTGTCAGTTTACGCAGTCTCCTGACGACCGAGCCGTAGACGCCGATCATGTTCGTCGAAATCCTGGCGCCGGGCGGCTCATCCATAAACGGCATAAATTTGTCGGGGAAGCCCGGCATTGTGCAGCCGATGCAAATGCCGCCCACGTTGGGGCAACCGCCGATACCGGCCATCCAGCCCCGCTTCGGAACGTTGCATTGCACGACTGGCCCCCAGCATCCCAGCTTCACAAGACATTTCGGCGATCCGTACTCCGTGGCAAAATCGCCCTGTTCGTAGTAACCAGCGCGGTCGCAGCCATCGTGGACGGTATTCCCGAAAAGCCAGGTTGGTCGCCCCGCATCATCAAGGGGAATCATTGGCGCCATGCCCGCGACCTGGTAGAGCAAGTAAAGCACGGTTTCCATGAAGTTGTCCGGCTGCACCGGGCATCCTGGGACGTTGACGATTGGGATACCGGCCTTCGATTTCCATTTCCAGCCGAGATAGTCAGCCAGCCCCATCGCGCCGGTGGGATTGCCCTGCATCGCGTGAATGCCGCCATAGGTAGCGCAGGTTCCTATCGCTATCACTGCCAGAGCTTTAGGCGCGAGGCGATCAATCCACTCGGTGGTAAGAATGGGCTGACCGGTATCCGGATCAGTGCCGAGAGCGGCCCAATAGCCCTCTTTCTTGATCTTCTCGTTGGGGATCGATCCTTCTACAACGAGAACGAAGGGATCGAGTTCACCCCGTTCAGCTTGATACCACCAGGTCATGAAGCTGTCGCCGCCTAACTCGTAGGCGAGTACGGGGTTATGGAGATGCACTCTGGGTAGCCCCGGAATTGCTCCCAACAGAACATCCTCAATGCTGGGTTGGGTGGCCGCCGTGATAGAAATCGTGTCGCCATCGCATCCTAAGCCAGCCGTAATCCAGACGATGTGGACGTCCTCCACGCGCGTTCTGGTCGCCATGAAATACCTCCTTGAACAATGTTCGCGCGCGGCCTACTCAAGAAGCCGTGTACGAAGAATCCACGATTGTAATCACTAGATTGCAATCTACGGAAGTTCCACTACAAAACAACAACCAGGGAAACGGTGAGGCTACAGCCGCCTCAATTGACGTTGAGTAAGCTAATCCAAAAAATAGGAGTTGAGCGACGACATACCTGTTCGTCTGGTCTAACAGCGGCCATCTTTACGTATGTTGTCGTCTTTTTTGCTGTTATGCGCCTTTTACGGGACACGCTCTGACACTCTCTTTGGATTACTCAGAGAGCCAGGCTAGAAGGCTGTCAGGCTTCGTGACCTACCTGCATCCTGATTACACCTACTACACGTTCATTCGTATGGGGGAGGATACAAATGAGAAAAAAACCGTGTAATAGCCTCGGCGATCGCTACTAGTGAGGATTCCTGTGTGGGCGCACGACGGAAAAGAGTCACCAGTTTTTTTGCAATCTCTCTTTCCAGCAAGTACAGTTGTAAAGGATGTGCTTATGTATATGATATACATCATCGTACACTTTAGAATATAACATATATACGAGCGTTTTACAAAGTCAAGCATTCAGCGTTGCAGCAAGGGTTCCTGTTCATGAGCCAGGGCAATCTCTTGCGGTTGCCCTGGCCGACTTCACTACTGAATGCCGTAACGGCGCTCTAGTGTCTGAATATCCGGCAAGCCAATCTGTTGCGTAAATTGCGCGAAGTTGACCATGCGATCCGCGTACTCCGTCGGTATCTGCCCCTGTTTGAACACCTCAAGCAGTTGCAACATGGAGTGCGTGGCGGCAAAGAGGAGGCTGACGGGGAAAATGACCAGTTTGTAGCCCAGGTCGTGGATTTGCGCGAGCGGGAGCGGCGGCGTTTTGGCTGTGTCCGCCCAGTTGAAGAGGAGTGGGATAGCGGGCAGCGCCAGTTTGATGGTCTGGAGTTCCTCGACGGAGCGCGGCGCTTCGATGAAGATCACATCCGCGCCTGCTTCCTGGTAGGCTTTGCCGCGTCGTAGGGCGTCTTCCAGGCCGTTAACGGCGTTAGCATCGGTACGTGCGATGATGACGAAGTCCGGGTCTTGCCGCGCCTCGACAGCGGCGCGCACTTTTTGCGCCATTTCGTCCATTGGGATGACCTGCTTGCCCTCCATATGGCCGCACTTCTTCGGCCAGACCTGGTCTTCGATGTGCAGCGCTGCTACGCCTGCTCGCTCGTACTCGCGGATCGTGCGCCGCACATTGATGGGGTTGCCGTAGCCCGTGTCTGCGTCGGCAATTAGCGGGACAGCGCCTGTCACGGCGGCCAGCGCGGCGGCCCGGCTGACCATCTCGCTCATTGTCAGCAAGCCAACGTCCGGCTGACCCAGCACGCTGGCGGCTGTGCCGAAACCCGTCATGTAGACCACCGGGAAACCGGCCTGCATGATCAGCCGCGCGCTCAGCCCATCATAGGCTCCCGGAGCAACGACAAGATCTGGCCCGGCCAGCAGTGAACGCAAACGTGTGGTTACGCGCATGGTAATTCTCCTATTCCTGATATAGTGTTGTTAGAGGGCAGTATGACGCATAAGCCTTTGCTGGCGAGAGCTATCAGCACTGGCGTCTGGCCGCGAATCTCGCCGTCCAAGGTCACGTCCTGGGGATCGGCTCCGGTCCCGATGAGAACGCCGGTGGCCTGGAAATGGTGGAGGCCGGGAATGCCGCTTAATTCGGCTGGATGGCGCGATGGTTCTACTTCCGTCTCTGCTCGCGGCTGCCACGGGCGAAAGAGTTGGGCAATGGCCGTGTTCATACGTTCCAGGCTGATATTTTCAATCACCACGATGTCCAGCAGATGATCATTGATACTGGCTTGCGGCAGGGATATTTGCCACTGCCCTCCGAAGATCGGCGCATTGATCACCGCGACCTCGAGGGCGCGGCAGTCCAACGTCGGCGGCTGTTCGGCGTCATGAATGGCCTTGCCGTCTGGCCCGACTAATCCGGTGAAAGTGAGCGCGACG
>DATLSW010000265.1:0-2523 GCA_035533955.1 Ktedonobacteraceae bacterium
CTACGCCACATCACGTTAAATCTCTTGCGTCAGGAGAAATCGTCTCGCGTCGGCATTCATGCCAAGCGGCTCAAAGCGGGCTGGGACAATGCCTATCTCCAGCGTGTTCTGGATGGGGTTATTTAGATGCGATTGCCCTGCCCCGCTTGCCAGGCCAGTTGCGAAGTGTCAACAGATGTTGTATACTACCCCTGGATGTGCAAGCGCCGCGAGATGCCGTCGGCAAGCCGAGCCTCTACGTGAATAGACCTCTGTAGGGCATATAGTTTTGCGCCCAAAATAAAGAGGCTTTTTCACCGATAGACGCGGGGCAGCATGTCTCCCCATGTGCCGTTTCCAATCCCCAATTCGTAGTAGAATCAGGTGCGTTTTTCGCATATATGCAAGGAATTATCATCTCATCATGCACGAGAAAAGTATACAGACGTTAGAGTATCCGAAAATCCTGGCAAAGGTTGCCAGGGAAGCCGCCTTTTCCGCCAGCAAGGAACTGGCGCTGGCGCTGGAGCCGACGCCGAACCTGGAAGAGGCAAAGCGGCGTCTGGCCTATACCAGCGAGGCGGCGCGCCTGCTCGACCTGCGCGCCGACGCGGGCGTGCGCAGCGCCCATGACATCCGCCCGCTGCTGACGCGGGCCGCGCGCGAGGGCGTACTGTCGCCCTCCGACCTGGTGGAGGCGCTGGAAACGGTGCGCAGCGCCATTTATGTTGGGCATCTGCTGGAAAAACTCGACGCCGATCAGTACCCGCTTTTGCAGCGACTCGGCGCGGATATGCCGCAGCGGCCGCAAATTGTGCGCCGCATTGAAGAGACGATCAGCGAGGATGGCGAAGTGCTGGACAGCGCCAGCCCGACGCTGCAACGCCTGCGCTTCGAGATACGCGGCACGAACCAGCGCCTGCAAGAACGCCTGCGCACGCTAGTGAACGAGTTCGGCAACGCGCTGCAAGAGAACATCATCACCATTCGCAATGATCGCTACGTCGTACCCGTCAAGGCCGAGCATCGCGGCCGCGTGCGCGGTATCGTTCACGATCAATCGGCCAGCGGCGCGACCGTTTTCGTCGAGCCGATAGTCGTGGTGGAACTGAACAATAAGCTGCGACAATTGCAGGTCGAGGAGCAGCAGGAGATCGAGCGCATCCTGCGCATCCTCTCGCTGGAAATCGGGCGCGAAGCGGACGCGCTCACCGTGGCCGTCGAACTGCTGGCGGAATTTGATCTGCACCTGGCGAAGGCGCGTTATGCCCGCATGACGCGCAGCACAGAGCCGCTGCTGAACGACACGGGACGCATCGACCTGCGCCAGGCACGCCATCCTCTATTGACCGGCAAAGTCGTCCCGACCGACTTCCACCTGGGCCGCGACTTCTTCATGGTGGTGATTACCGGCCCTAACACGGGCGGCAAAACTGTCGCGCTCAAAACGGTGGGCCTGCTGACGCTGATGGCCCAGGCCGGTATGCACATTCCCGCTGAGGATCATTCGGAGATAGCCGTCTTCGCCGATGTCTTTGCTGATATCGGCGATGAGCAGAGCATCGAGCAGAGTCTGAGTACGTTTTCATCGCACCAGAGCAACATCGTCGATATCCTGCGCCGTATCGAGGCCATAGAAAAAGCCGCGACGCCGGATATCCACGGCAGGTTGGCGGAGACGTTGATGCCGCAAGGCGAGCAGCGGGCGCGCGTGCTGGTGCTGCTTGACGAACTGGGCGCGGGTACAGATCCCAGCGAGGGGTCGGCCCTGGCGCGGGCGATTCTCACCTACCTGCTGGAGCATCACATCACAACGGTGGCGACGACGCACTATTCCGAACTCAAAGCCTTCGCGCACGAGCAGGCGGGCGTGGTCAATGCCTCGGTCGAATTCGACGTGGAAACGCTCTCGCCGACCTATCATCTGAGCATCGGCCTGCCGGGCCGCAGCAACGCCCTGGCGATCTCGCGCCGCCTGGGCCTGGACGAGCAGGTCATTCAGAAGGCGCGCGACTTCCTGGGAACCGCCGGGGTGCGTATGGAGAACCTGCTGGAGGATTTGCAGGCCGAACGCAAGGCGTCGGCTGATGAACGCTTCCATCTGAATATGGAGCGCGTCGAGGCCGAGTACCAGCGCAAGCAGCTCGAGCAGGAGCGCCAGCAGTTGGAAGAGGAGCGCGTCAAAATCTTGAACCAGGCGCGGGCGCAGGCCGCGCGCGAACTCGACGAGGTACGCACGTCTCTGGCGAAGGTCAAAGTCGATGTGAGCCGCGTCAATCTGACGCGCGACCGTCTGGAGCAGGATCGCGATCGCGTGCGCGGCCTGGAACAGAAGGTGACGCAGTTGCCGGCGCCGAGCCGTGCCAAAAAGACGGAAACGCCGCCAGCGGAGAAGCTGGCCGGCCCGTTGCATATCGGCGACACGGTGCGCGTGCTGAGCTTTGGGCAGAACGCCGAACTGCTCGGCCTCTCGGCTGATCGCGGCGAGGCGGACGTGCAGATGGGCGCGCTGCGTTTCCGCGTCAGCGTGGACAACCTGGAGCG
>DATLSW010000266.1:0-2859 GCA_035533955.1 Ktedonobacteraceae bacterium
TGTCACTTCCTGCCTGCTTTTCTCCTTAACTTGACGCCTATTGGGCGGGGCAAGCCCACGCCCCTACGGGTTTCGGCCATTTCTCTCCAAAAGACAGAGAATCCGTTGTTCAGCGCGCTTGCTTTCTGTGCGCAAGATGGCTATCATAGAGCAGGAAAATCAAACAGGCTCAACAAGGAAAGATATTCAATGGAACAACTATCGCAGACCTATAGCGGGCCGGAACCAGGCTCATTGGAGCAGGTGCAGACCATCATCGCGGAACTGCGCCGCCTTTACCCTGACGCAAAATGCTCGCTGGACTTCACAAATCCACTGGAATTGCTGGTGGCGACGCAGCTTTCAGCGCAATGCACCGATGAACGGGTCAACGTGGTGACGAAAGACCTGTTTCGTAAATATCACACGGCGGCAGACTACGCGACGGTGAGCCAGGAAGAGTTGGAACGCGACATTAAATCGACGGGTTTCTACCGCAACAAGGCGAAGAACCTGCGCGCTGCCGCGCAGCGTCTCGTCACTGCCTATGGCGGCGCAGTGCCGAACGCGATGGTCGATTTGCTGACGCTGCCCGGCGTGGCGCGCAAGACGGCCAACGTCGTGCAGGGCAATGCCTTCGGCATCGTCGAGGGGATCGTGGTCGATACGCATGTCGGGCGGCTCGTGCGCCGTTTCGGCTGGACGACGAGTGAAGACCCGCCCAAAGTCGAGCAGGAATTAATGCGCATCGTGCCGCGCGCGGACTGGCTCGACCTCTCGCACCTGCTGATCTTCCACGGGCGCGCCCTTTGCCAGTCGCGCAAGCCGCTCTGCGATCGCTGTTCACTCGTACCGCTCTGTCCCTCAGCATTTGTGGCCGGGAAATAGGGGTTAAGCTTTCTGATCACATCCTGATCAAGAGCGCCGCGGGCAGCACGCGCACATGACAGCTTGTCACACAGCTCGTCTCGCCGTCAACTTGCATATTCATCGGTATGGGACTCTCGATATGTATCTCTTCCGCGTGATAGAAAACGGCTTCCGGCAGATCGCCGTGTTCGCCTTTTTGCACGACGGGCAAGAGCCGCAGCGCGCGCGGCAGGTGGACATGATGGATAGCGCAGATATCCAGCAGGCCGTCCTGATAATCAGCAGTGGGATTGATGCGAAAGCCCGCGCCATAGGTTGGCCCGTTGGTGATAGCCAGCAGCACGTAGCGTTTCAGAGCGACATCGATGCTCTCCGTACCATTGTTCACGGTAAACGAGAGATGCGGGCAATGCCCATAGCCGAAGAGCAGTTGTTTGAGTGTAGTAGCGTAGTAGAGTCGAGAGCCGCTCATGAAGGGTACCTTTTTCATGCTGTTGGCGGCAACGGCGATATCGGCATCCAGGCCGACGCTGCACGAGTTGGCGAAGAAGAAATTATTGACCATACCGGCGTCCGACTCGACTAACTGGCCGGTCAGGGCGCGCTCTAAAGCGGCGGCGGGATCTAGTGGCAGTTTGAGCGTGTTGCAGGCATAGTCGTTGCCGGAGCCAGCCGGGACGATGCCCAGCGGCACGCGCCGGCCCGTACTGAGGATGCCGTTGACGACTTCATGGATAGAGCCGTCGCCGCCAACGATAATGATCTCGCGGCCCGTTGCGGCGGCGGACACGGCGCGCTCGCGAGCCTCACCCGCGCTGCTGGTTTCGACATATTCGGCCAGCTCTGGCGTGACGCGGCTGCGTATAAGGGCGCGGTAATGCTCGACATGCCCACGATTGGCGGCGGGATTGAGCATGATGAGGGGCTTTTCCCCGGACGGCGTTGTCTCCATCGGTACCCTGCCTCCTTCTTCAAAAGAGGAATTTTGGCTGCATTGTATCATGTTTTTGAAATCCCTACAATTGTTTCCAGTAAAGTGATGTGAAAATGCGCTAAAAACTACAACCCAGGTTGTAGTTTTTAGCGCATTTTCACATCACTTTACCTGATCGTCAGATGCCTCTGCCCTGCACGGGCAGAATGACGCCGTTTACGCCATCGCCAGCAGGCGATACCAGGAAGATCACTGCCTCCGCGATCTGCTCGCGACTGACCCATTTCTTGCTGACATCCTCTGTCGTCGGCTTCATCGATTCCAGGTTGGATTGCGTGACGGCCAGACCGGGGCCGATGGCATTGACGAGAATACCGTAGGGCTTGCCCGCCTTCGCGTAGGTGATGGTCAGCGCGTCCACGCCTGCTTTGGCGCAGTTGTAAGCCAGCATCATCGGGCCAGAACTTTGCACGCCTCCGGCGCGGCTAAAATTGACGATTTTGCCGCCGCCCTGGCTTTTCATGATAGGCCAGACTGCGCGTGTGCAGAGGAACGCGGAACGCAGGTTATTGTTCAGTTCTTTATCCCACTGATCTAGCGTCAACTCTTCGGGATGCCCGTACTGTGTCAGGCCACCCGCTAAGTTCACCAGGATGTTGACGCGCCCATAGGCTGCCATCGCTTGCTCTACGAGCGCGTTCGCTCCTTCTTCGGTGGTTAAATCGGCTGGCACGCCAACGACATTCGCGCCATGAGCGCGCAGTTCTGCGGCGCGCGCCTGGATGCGCTCCGCGTTGCGCGCGCTGATAGCGAGCAGCGCGCCCTCGCGCGCGAACGCCTCGGCCAGCGCGAAACCGATCTGCCCGGCATGGCTAACGCCGGTGATAATAGCGACTTGATCTTGCAAACGCATAGGTTTCTCATTTCCTCTATTACCGTAGGGGCGTGGGCTTGCCCCGCCCAATAGGCGTCAAGTTAAGCCGTCCTTGCTGGAAGCAAGCAAGAGGCGAGAGGTGCTGGGGCGGTCGGAGCGTCCAGCGATGGAGCGGCCTGCCGCCTGGGTAATGGCCTGAGCC